>NZ_JBFRTR010000078.1:820-27089 GCF_041474215.1 Vibrio sp. 10N.222.52.C12 | reverse complement strand
ACATTGGCTCGTCTAATGAAAACTTCTTCCAAATTATTAATCTAGAATCTGCCCCTGTCGTTAGAGAAAAAATCGGTGCACAACAAAAAGACCGTTGGGTTGTGGTTGAGATTCATAATATAGGGGAGGAGCGCGTCCGTACGACGAAATATTTTGACCAAGAGTTTACGCTAAGAAACTCAACTACGGAGCAGAGCAACTACCTTCCAACAACCAGGCCTTGGTATGTTTCTGCCAATGTTCAGTCGGTCGAAAAAACTCAGCCATATCTTTTCCAGCATTTACAAATTACCGGGCAAACTTATTCTTTAGCGTTTGATTCGAAAATCGAATCTGAAGTTCAACATGTGATTGGTATTGATATTGTGTTGTCTTCTTTAGCTAGCAAACTATCAGGTACGGCGCTTGGCTTAGCAGAAGACAGTAAGGTTGAGTCTTTCTTATATTCGAAATCGGGTAATATTATTGCGTCTAACCTCAAGGTTAACAATCAGGAATCGGAGTTTGATGTATCAACATTGATGCTATCGTCTGAGCAGCAAGCCTTGATTAACGATACCCCTCCGCTGTTAGTGTCTAATCAAAATGATTGGGGGCCGATGGACTTTTCAGTGGCGGGAAAACCAAACGGCTATGCGATAGACCTTCTTAAAATGATTGGTGAGATGACAGGGATCAGGTTTGAATTTGTTAATGGTTTCTCTTGGGGCGAGCTTGTCAGTAAGTTTCAAGAAGGAAGTATTGATGGCCTGCAATCGGTTCAACATTATAAAAATAATGGCATAGATGGCCTATACACGACTCCAATTTATGAATTGCCATTTTCTATCGTGACAAGGGTCGGCGCGAAGGTTGTCACTAATTATGCCGAGCTTGAGGGTAAAAAAGTTGCCATTTTATCTGGGTGGTCAATTATTCCTAAGTTGAGAGAGGATTTTCCGAACATTGATTTAGTTGAATTTGAAAACCTAGAGTCTGCATTTAATTCAATTGAAAGCGAAGAGAACTTTGCTTTCTTAGAAGCAGAACCCGTACTCTCGTTTGCATTAGATAGGTTTTTCCAGCCAGGCCTTGTTGTCAATGGGACTCTAGAAGATCTAAAACAGAACTACTCAAACCAATTCCATTTGGTGCTGCAGAGCAAGCATAAACAATTGCTCCCAATCATTGATCAAGCTATCAGTAAGTTAAGTGGTGAACAACTTGATGCCTTAGCGAAAAAGTGGCTGCATGATACCGGCTTTAATACGAATACGACGGTTCCTTATACTGAACTTTATGATTTGACTAAGGAAGCAACGGTTGAAGGCAGTATGGTAAGGGTAGAGTTGAATGGCGAGATCAAGCATCTCTATTTAAAGAAAATAGACACGGGCGAACACTACTCTGAGTATTTTGCGGTATTGATTCCCGAATCTGAAGTCTTCAGTACAGTCAATAAACGTCTAGCAACCTCTGTTGGTGTAACGGTGTTACTGATGAGTTTGACGTTGCCTATTGCTTGGGTTTTTGGTGCGCCGATAGTGCATCCAATTCGCCAATTAGAGGAAGAGACTCATAAGGTTAAGCTGCGTGATTATGACAACGTGACAATTCTTGATACTCGAATCAAAGAAGTGTGGGAATTATCTGTTGCTGTAAAAGATATGGCTATGGAGATTAAACGACATGAACAGATGCAAGAGGCGTTTGTTGAGTCGTTTATCAAGCTCATCGCTCAAGCGATCGATGATAAGTCCGCTTATACGGCAGGGCATTGTAATCGTGTACCAGAACTCGGCTTGATGCTGGCTGACGCGGCGGAACAATCGCAGTCTGAGCACTTCAAAGACTTTGAGTTTAAAAATGATGACGAACGCCGTGAGTTTAGAATTGCGGCTTGGCTTCATGATTGTGGCAAGATCACGACACCAGAACACATCGTCGATAAAGGTACGAAGTTAGAAGCGAACTACAACCGAATCCACGAGGTGAGAACTCGATTTGAAGTACTTTGGCGTGATGCGGAAATCACCGCTTTGAGAAAACAACTTGATGGTTCGCTATCAACGCAACTGATAGCCGATGAACTTACGGCAACGAAGCAGCAGCTACAAGATGACTTTGCCTTTATCGCTACGTCGAACGTTGGTGGTGAGTTCATGAGTGATGACAAAGTCACTCGTATTCGCTCGATAGCTGAGACGACCTGGACGCGTCACTTTGATGATCAACTTGGTCTATCACCGATAGAGGCAATGAATCGAGAGCCGAGTTCAAGTTTACCAGCCACAGAACCACTTTTGAGTGATAAGCCAGAGCACATAGTGAAAAGAGATAGGCCGTTAGAATTTGACCCGAAACATCAAATTAAAATGGATGTGCCTGAGCACTTATACAACCTAGGCGAAGTCTACAATCTGAGTATTGCACGCGGTACATTGACTGCTGAAGATAGATTTAAGATAAACGAGCACATGCTTGGCACGATTAAGATGCTTGAGAACCTGCCATTCCCGAAAGAGCTAAGTCGTGTTCCTCGCTACGCTTCAACTCACCATGAAACACTTAAAGGTACAGGGTATCCAAGGAAGCTGACTGGTGATGACCTCTCAATCCCAGAACGTATTCTGGTGATCTCTGATATTTTTGAGGCATTAACCGCTGCAGATAGGCCTTATAAGAAGGCTAAGCCAATCAGTGTTGCTGTCGACATCATGTATAAAATGGCATTGGACGAGCATCTCGATATCGAACTGTTTAGATTGTTCTTAACCAGCGGCACTCACCTGCGTTATGCAGAAGAGTATCTGAAGCCGGAACAAATTGATTTCGTTGATATCAGCAAATACCTAGATGTTACTCGTCAGATTGCTTGAGTAAAGGTGGCTTGTTAGAACGGGGTCTATGAATGAAAGGCGCACATGAGTGCGCCTTTTTTATATCTGTTTATCGGTGAACAGGTAGATCGACACAAAGTGCTCTGCGTTTGTCAAGTCTGTCTATAAGTTGTCGACACATTGGTTTCGAGTGATTTCAGGGTAGGGAAGGGTTTAGCGGCTCTTTCTTTGCTTAAATCGATAAATAACAAGTGGTTGAATTGTTTTTAGTGTCCTTTTAAGTAAGTTTTTATCGCCTATAGAAAGTACTACCTTAGTCTAAATTGTCGACAATCTACTTGATTGTCGACAATTTGATCGTGTATTTTATGTTCATGTTATGAAATTGTTGACAGTTAGGGTCGGCAATCAGAAGTGAGCAGCGTGAATATGAATACTGCGATAAAAGATCTCACCTTAAGTGCAAACACGAAAACACGTGTGAGCGACAAAGAAAACACCAAGTCGGAAAATCTGACTGAGTACCTCGTTGAGGCGATTGTTAACGGTGAATTAGCACCGGGCAGTAAGATCTCGGAGCCTGAACTGGCTAAACGCTTCGAGGTAAGTCGAGGTCCATTACGTGAAGCGATAATGCGTGTGGAAGGACTTGGCCTGATAGAACGTATTCCACATGTTGGTGCGCGAGTTATTACTTTTTCTGCAGACAAACTGCTAGAGCTTTACGCGGTGCGAGAGGCATTGGAAGGCATGGCGGCTCGCTTAGCAGCGCGACATATTACACAAGAAGAGCTTATCGGGCTTGAAGGCTTATTGTCGACACACTCAAAGCACATCGATGAAGTCGAAGGTTCTTCTTACTTTCATCAACATGGGGATTTTGATTTCCATTACCGCATTATCAAAGCGAGTCGTAACAGCAAACTCATTTCGCTGCTGTGTGATGAGCTTTATCACCTATTACGCATGTATCGCTATCAATCGCCTAGGGCTCAGTCTCGACCAAAAGAGGCGCTCGATGAACACAAATACATCCTACAAGCGATTCGTAATCGTGATGAAGAGCTAGCAGAAATGCTAATGCGACGACACATCTCGGGTAGTCGATTGCTTATAGAACAACAAATTCAATCCAAAGATCTTGATTAAGCGACCATTGGAACCTGTCAGCAGATCAGTGCTGGCGATAATCAAAAGCCGTAAGTCTTAAAGATTAGCTAGAAATAAACAATTAACAGGGAGCGTCATTATGAAGTTATCAGCAGGAGCTAAGTTCCGACAAGCTGTGCAAGACAACGAGCCATTGCAGATCGTCGGTACGGTGAATCCGTATTGCGCGATGATGGCAAAGAACTTAGGGCATCAGGCGATCTATTTGTCGGGTGGAGGTATCGCCAATGCGTCTTATGGTTTGCCTGATTTAGGTATTACGACATTGAACGATGTGTTGGTGGATGTTGAACGTATTACCAACGCGTGTGATCTGCCATTGCTGGTGGATATCGATACGGGATTTGGTGGCGCATTCAATATTGCACGTACCATTCGTGCTATGGAGAAGGCAGGCGCAGCAGCAATCCATATGGAAGACCAAGTGGCCCAGAAACGCTGTGGTCATCGACCAAATAAAGCGATTGTAAGTCAGCAAGAGATGGTCGATAGAGTCAAAGCGGCAACCGATGCTAGAACCGATGACAGCTTTGTGATTATGGCGCGTACGGATGCATTGGCGGTTGAAGGCATTGATAGCGCAATTGAGCGAGCGATAGCTTGTGTTGAAGCGGGCGCAGACATGATCTTCCCTGAGGCGATGAATCAACTCGACCAATACGTGAAGTTCTCGGCAGCTTTGAAATCAGCAACGGGTAAGCATGTGCCTATTCTCGCGAACATAACTGAATTCGGGCAAACGCCACTTTACAACTGTAATGAGTTAGCGCAATCGAGTGTCGACATGGTGCTTTACCCATTGAGTGCGTTCCGTGCGATGAATAAAGCGGCTGAGAATGTTTACAAGCACTTGTTAGTTGAAGGCAATCAGGAAGCTCTGTTGGATTCAATGCAAACCCGTAAAGAGCTTTACGAACACCTTAATTACCACGACTACGAGAACAAGCTTGATCAGTTGTTTTCAAGTGAAGGGTAAACCAGTTTCAATTAATCAAAAATCAACTTAATCCAATAACGTGAAATGGTTAGTCGCCATATCCAGTACCGATGATAAAGATCATCGGACACATAAACAGGCAGCACCAAAGAGTGCAGGCGGCTAACACAGAAAAGGAGTTCACCATGTCTGTATCTTTGAGTGATAAAGCAGCTGTCGATAAGGCTTCAACAGAAAACCAACAACAAAGCGCAAAAACAGCAAGTACACCAGTAAGCGCACCTGCAATAGGTGGTGCTGGTCTACGTGGCCAAAGTGCGGGAACTACGGCGCTATGTACGGTAGGCCAGTCAGGAACGGGTTTGACCTACCGTGGCTATGACATAACCGACCTTGCTAATCATGCTCAGTTCGAAGAAGTGGCGCATCTGCTACTAAGAGGTCACTTACCCACTGAAAAAGAGCTCGATGATTACAAAATATTGTTGGTTGGTCTGCGCGGCTTACCTCAACCTTTGAAAGCAGCACTAGAGCTTATCCCAGCAGACGCTCATCCAATGGATGTGATGAGAACGGGCTGTTCAATGCTAGGTAATCTAGAGCAAGAGTCTGACTTCTCCGAGCAACTGCCTGCGACTGAACGAATGCTCGCGCTTTTCCCTGCCATTATTTGTTATTGGTACCGCTTTAGTCATGATGGCGTGCGAATTGATACTGAAGATCAAAGCGAAGCCTGTCTGGGTGGCTACTTCTTGAAAATGCTAACGGATAAAGCGCCTAGTGAACTTCATAAGAAGGTGATGCACTGCTCGCTAACTCTTTACGCGGAACATGAGTTTAATGCCTCTACTTTTGCGGCTCGTGTGTGTGCATCAACGTTGTCAGATATCCACTCTTGTGTCACCGCAGCGATTGGTACGTTGAGAGGTCCTTTACATGGCGGTGCGAATGAAGCCGCGATGGAAATGGTCCAAGATTGGCAAACCGCTGATGAAGCAGAAACTAACATCATGCAGATGCTTGCTAACAAAGACAAAATCATGGGCTTCGGTCATGCCATTTACCGTGAGAGCGACCCCCGAAATGCGCTAATCAAGCGTTGGTCAAAAGAGTTAGCTCAAGAGGTGGGAGATGAACAGCTTTACGCCGTTTCAGAACGTGTTGAAGCGGTAATGAAGCGCGAGAAAGGCTTGTTCTGTAATGCTGACTTCTTCCATGCATCGGCTTATCACTTCATGGACATCCCAACCAAATTGTTTACTCCGATCTTTGTGATGAGCCGCCTTACGGGTTGGACAGCACACGTGTTCGAACAAAGAGAAAACAATCGCATCATTCGTCCAAGTGCAGACTACACCGGGCCAGAGCATCAAGACTGGCTACCTATTCATCTACGTTAGCCCTCTATAACGAGCCGACTTATGTCTTGAGGTTACTTCCGTCTTCATACGATAAGGCCTCAAGAACCAACGAATAGAATTTAACAGATAATGGTGGATGTATGTCTGATGTGAAACTTGAACAAGCTCAGTACCTTGATAAAAATCAGTACCGAAAACTTTTACCCGGAACTCATTTAGAGTATTTCGATGCTTGCGAAGCGGTAGAAGCGATATCTCCGGGCAGTTATAAAACCTTGCCTTATACGTCGAGAGTATTGGCAGAGCAATTAGTAAGACGCTGTGATCCTGAAACCCTTGAAGACAGCTTAAAACAGATCATTGAACGCAAGAGCGACTTAGATTTTCCTTGGTATCCTGCGCGCGTGGTGTGTCATGACATTCTAGGTCAGACCGCTTTAGTTGATTTAGCTGGCTTACGCGATGCGATTGCCGACCAAGGCGGAGACCCTGCCAAGGTGAACCCAGTGGTCGAAACTCAACTGATTGTTGATCACTCTTTGGCAGTGGAACATGCCGGGTTTGATAACGAAGCATTTGATAAAAACCGCGCGATTGAAGAGCGCAGAAACGAAGACCGTTTTCATTTTATTGAATGGTGTAAAACCGCGTTTAAAAACGTGAGTGTGATCCCAGCGGGTAACGGGATCATGCACCAGATTAACTTGGAGAAAATGTCTCCAGTTATTCAATCTAAAGAAGGCATCGCGTTTCCTGATACTTGTGTCGGGACCGATAGCCATACTCCTCACGTTGATGCTTTGGGCGTTATCGCTATCGGTGTAGGTGGCTTGGAAGCCGAGACGGTGATGCTAGGTCGTCCGTCGATGATGCGCTTACCGGACATCGTGGGCGTGAAGTTAACGGGTCAAAGACAAGAAGGGATAACCGCAACGGATATCGTGCTTGCGATTACAGAGTTTCTTCGCAATGAAAGGGTTGTCTCAAGCTACTTGGAATTCTTTGGCGAAGGCGCACGTGCACTGACCATTGGTGACCGGGCAACAATATCTAACATGACACCAGAATATGGTGCGACAGCGGGTATGTTCTACATCGATGAACAGACCATTCAATACCTGAAACTCACTGGTCGAGAGCCTGAGCAGGTTGAACTAGTCGAACGCTACGCCAAGAAAACAGGGCTATGGGCTGACGATCTAGACTCTGCTCAATACGAACGTGTGCTTGAGTTTGATTTGTCTAAAGTTGAGCGAAATCTTGCGGGGCCTTCGAATCCTCATCGCCGTTTGCCTACCCGCGAACTTGCCCAGCAAGGTATTAGCCAAGCTTCTTGGAAAGAGCAACACGCTGAACAATATTCTGATGAACAAATGCCAGATGGTGCCGTGATCATTGCGGCGATTACTTCTTGTACCAATACCAGTAACCCAAGAAATGTCGTCGCCGCAGCATTGGTTGCGAAGAAGGCCAATCAGCTTGGATTAGTTCGTAAGCCATGGGTAAAAACGTCATTCGCGCCAGGCTCAAAAGTTGCCAAGCTTTATCTTGAGTCCGCCGGTTTGTTGCCTGAACTGGAAAAACTAGGCTTCGGTATCGTCGGTTATGCGTGTACGACATGTAACGGGATGAGCGGGGCGTTAGATCCTAAAATCCAACAAGAGATCATCGACCGCGACCTGTATTCAACCGCTGTTTTGTCAGGGAACCGAAATTTCGATGGTCGAATTCATCCTTATGCTAAACAAGCGTTTTTAGCGTCACCGCCATTGGTTGTTGCTTATGCCTTAGCGGGCACAATACGCTTTGATATTGAGAAAGATAGCTTAGGTACGGACAACAATGGAAAGCCAATCTACTTAAGTGATTTGTGGCCAAGTGATGCTGAGATCGATGCCGTTGTAGGTGAACATGTTAAGCCTCAGCAATTCCAACAAATCTACGTGAAAATGTTCCAGCCAGACGAGGAACAGGTGACGACTGAACCGCTTTATGACTGGCGACCTCAAAGTACTTATATTCGCAGACCACCTTATTGGGAAGGTGCTCTTGCGGGAGAACGAAGCCTATCTGGTATGAGACCTTTAGCGATTCTGGGTGACAACATCACCACAGATCACTTATCCCCTTCAAATGCGATTCTCGCTTCGAGCGCTGCGGGGGAATACCTCACCAAAATGGAAGTGCCGGAAGAGGATTTTAACTCTTACGCGACCCATCGAGGTGATCACTTAACCGCGCAACGAGCAACATTCGCCAACCCTAAGCTGTTTAACGAAATGGTGAAGGACGCTGGAGAAGTCGTGCAAGGTTCATTAGCAAGAGTTGAACCTGAAGGTCAAGTTACGCGAATGTGGGAAGCGATTGAAACCTACATGAACCGTAAACAGCCTTTGATTGTCGTGGCGGGTGCGGATTATGGACAAGGTTCATCACGTGACTGGGCTGCCAAAGGTGTGCGTTTAGCGGGTGTTGAAGTGATTGTGGCTGAAGGATTTGAAAGAATTCACAGAACCAACTTGGTTGGCATGGGTGTACTGCCTTTGCAATTCAAAGTGGGCACAAATCGCAACACTTTAGAGTTGGATGGAACAGAGCTTTACGATGTTTACGGTGATATTGAAGCCGGTTCCGATTTGGCTCTAGTGATCACTCGCAAGACCGGTCAAAAACTCGATGTACCAGTCACTTGCCGTTTAGATACCGCAGATGAAGTGAATGTGTACAGCGCTGGTGGTGTGTTGCAGCGTTTTGCTAAAGACTTTCTCGCACAGTAGGAGCTGGTTATGAACATCAAACAGATAAAAGTACCTGCTACCTACATGCGGGGCGGAACAAGCAAAGGCGTCTTCTTCAACCTAAGTGACTTACCTGAAGCTGCGCAAGTCGCCGGAGAAGCACGAGACGCATTACTTCTGCGCGTGATTGGTAGTCCAGATCCTTATGGCAAACAAACCGATGGCATGGGTGGCGCAACATCCAGCACCAGTAAAACCGTTATTGTTTCGAAAAGCAGTAAAGCCGATCACGATGTTGATTACCTATTCGGTCAAGTAGCAATTGACAAGCCGTTTGTCGATTGGAGCGGTAACTGCGGCAATTTGTCTGCTGCAGTGGGCCCATTTGCTATTCATAGTGGCCTCGTCGACTCGAGTCGCATTCCAGAAAACGGTGTGGTCGAGGTACGAGTATGGCAAGTGAACATAGATAAAACCATTATTGTTCATGTACCTATTGCTGATGGGGAAGTCCAAGAGTTGGGTGACTTTGAGCTCGATGGTGTGACTTTCCCCGCCGCGGAGATCCAAGTCGATTTCCTAGATCCAGCCGATGCGAGTGGCTCTATGTTCCCAACAGGGAATGTTGTCGATTTTTTAGATGTTCCAGACCTGGGTTGCATCAAAGCGACATACATTAATGCTGGGATACCCACCATTTTTGTTGATGCTGAATCGGTTGGTTACCAAGGTACAGAGCTTCAATCGGATATTAACAGTGATTCAAAAGCCTTGGCTCTGTTTGAATCCATCCGAGCACATGGTGCGGTTGCGATGGGACTTATTGATTCCCTAGAACAAGCTGAATCACGCCAACACACTCCTAAAGTCACGTTTGTTGCTAAGCCTCAAGCGTACCAAGCTTCCAGTGGAAAATCGGTTGCTGCCGAAGATACCGACCTTCTAGTACGTGCTTTGTCTATGGGGCAACTTCATCACGCCATGATGGGTACGGCTGCGGTCGCCATTGCTTCAGCTGCAAGTGTACCAGGCACCTTAGTGAACTTGGCAGCCGGTGAGGGAAGTCGTGATTTCGTGACCTTTGGACACCCGTCAGGAACCTTGAAGGTAGGTGCTAAAGCACTAGAGACCGAAAGTGGGTGGAAAATAGAGAGGGCGATTATGAGTCGTAGTGCCCGAGTGATCATGGAAGGTGCCATTCGTGTGCCTTTTCCTAAGTAAAGCGATTGTCGTGAACGGTCAAATGTTCACGAACACAACGCTGAGAAAAGAGTGCACCCAAGTGACACTGCCAAAAGCTAGGCGCTTGGACTAATGGATAAATCATGGAGGAGGCACTATGTCTGCTACGAATCGAATGAACAGAAAAACCGATTATATCACCGAGTATCAATGGGCTAGGGAAGACCCCAATTCGTTCTGGGAAACACAAGCACAAGCGATAGATTGGTTTGAACCACCAAAAACGATATTACAAACTGACGATAACGGTATTGAGCGTTGGTTTCCTGATGGGGTGATGAACACCTGCTGGCTGGCGCTGGATTATCATTGTGAAAATGGGCGAGGTGACAATACCGCGCTGATTTACGACTCTCCAGTTACAGGAACTCAATCCTCGTACACTTACAACCAGTTACGTAACCAAGTGGCTAAAGTCGCTGGTATGTTAGCCACGCAAGGCGTGACCAAAGGTGATCGTGTGGTGATCTATATGCCGATGATTCCTGAAGCGGCAATGGCCATGCTGGCTTGCGCTCGACTCGGTGCGGTGCATTCGGTGGTGTTTGGTGGGTTTGCTCCTCATGAGCTTGCCGTTCGAATTGAGGATGCCGAGCCCAAGGTGTTGATTACTGCATCTTGTGGTGTTGAGATAAACAAAGTCCTGCCATATAAGCCGATGGTTGATCGAGCGATCATGGACAGTCGCTGGAAACCCGAGAAAGTGGTGGTATTCCAAAGAGAGCAGTCTCTAGCCGAATTGAACAATGAACGCGATGTACTTTGGCAACAAGCGGTTAACGATGCTTTGCCTCACGTATGCGTGCCTGTTCTGGCAACTGACCCACTATATATCTTGTATACATCAGGAACGACGGGTAAGCCAAAAGGTGTGGTTCGTGACAATGGTGGTCACGCGGTCGCGATGAAATACTCGATGAGCACTATCTACGATATGCCGCAAGATGGTGTGTTTTGGGCGGCTTCTGATGTCGGCTGGGTAGTGGGGCATTCCTATATTGTGTATGCGCCATTGATTCATGGCTGTACGACCATTTTGTTTGAAGGCAAACCAGTACGAACGCCAGATCCCGGCGCATTCTGGCGTGTGTGTGAAGAATACAACGTCGATGTATTGTTTTCTGCTCCAACGGCATTTAGAGCCATTAAGAAAGAAGATCCTGAAGGCGAGTTACTGACCAAGTATGACTTATCATCACTCAAGTCGATTTTCATGGCTGGCGAGCGTTTAGACCCACCAACATTGGATTGGGTTGAATCTCATACCGATAAGCCGGTTATCGATCATTGGTGGCAAACAGAAACGGGTTGGGCCATTTCTGCAAATCCAACAGGGTTAGAACCTTTACCAGTGAAAGCGGGTTCCTCCACTAAACCTGTTCCGGGTTACCAAGTGGAGATTCTCAATGAACTCGGTGAAGTCGCTCAGCCTAATCAACAAGGTTTTGTGGCTCTTAAACGCCCGTTACCACCCGGTTGTCTGCCAACGGTTTGGCGTAATCATGATCGATTTGAATCTGGCTATCTGAGCCAATTCCCAGGCTATTACGTTTCGGGTGATGGCGGCTATCTCGATGAAGATGGGTATCTATTTATCATGGGCCGTATTGATGATGTGATAAACGTAGCGGGGCATCGCCTGTCGACAGGAGAAATGGAAGAGATCGTGGGTGGTCACCCAGCCATTGCAGAATGCGCGGTAGTCGGGATTCACGATGACTTAAAAGGGCAGCTACCTCTTGGTTTAGTTGTGTTGAAAGATGGCGTAAAAGTGGATGGCACAGAGTTACAAGCTGAACTTGTAGGTAAGGTTCGTAATGAGATCGGCGCTGTAGCCTGTTTTAAGCAAGCCTTGGTTGTTGAGAGACTACCTAAGACCCGCTCAGGCAAGATCTTACGCAGAACCATCCGACAAATCGCAGAAGGCGAGCAATATGTGGTGCCTTCGACGATTGACGATCCTACCAGCTTAACTGAAATTGCTGAAAAGCTCGGCAAATAGAAGTCGCAGTTTAGGTAATCTCCCTTCGGCTTGTTGATTTATACATAAGCCAGCGTGATGGTTTACCTAAACGCCAGTTTATTCATCCGCTTATCCATTGCGTTTACTATGACCTCATTATGATTCCCACATATTGAGGTCTTTTTATGCGAGCTTACTTTTTGTTGATTGCTTTATTGGTCAGTGGTGCTGCTAGTGCCAGTATTTCAAAGGATGAAGCGAGTAGAGTGTTGTTAGAGCCTTTGAGTCATCCTAAGGTATTTAAATGTGTATCCAAGACTGGCGTCGATCTCTATCAAGCGGTTTTTGATATTGGTGTGGGATATGAAGCCGACCCTATTAACTCGAAGATGATTGTTAATTCAAGGAAAGGCCGCTACGAATATCAAATCCTAGGCGCAGTAAGATCTGAAAGAGCCGGTGAAATTGTAGTGCTAACTCGTCATGTGGGAGACGGTGTTAAAGTTGCCGCTATGATTGATGACGAAAATGGCAAGATACTGGGGATCGGCGATAAAAATCATTATCGAGATTGCGGTGTTAGGCCACCACCTAGCGCAGAAAACATGCAAAACTTTTGGTCCAAAGGCTAAGAGCGACATGTGAAAGACAAAATTTATTGAGAAAGCGCGATTGAGGCGACCTTATTGGTCGCCTTTTTGTTGGTGAGGATAAAGCGAGCTCAAAGCTATATATCATTAATCAGTTATGTGATGGCTGAATAATACATAGCTGAACATGATGTATCGTCTAAACGTGGCTTTATTTATCTCATTAACGGTTCTGCTTAAGATGGCTCTACTCCAAACGAAGAACTAAGCGAGACTCCTATGAAATTCACTAAACCTTTTATTTTAGCGACACTGATTGTGACTCTTTCTGGTTGCGCATCACCAGCAATGGATAACGAAAATGAGAATGCTGCACGTAATCGTGGTGCTGTAGGTGGTGCTTTACTAGGAGCAACAGCAGGCGCTCTAACTGGAGATGCGAGTTTAGCCGTGAAGGGCGCTGCATTAGGTGGTGTGACCGGTGGTGTTGCGGGTTCAATGAAAGATACGGACGATGCAAGAAACGCACAACGAACCCAAGTTACTGCTGATGGTCTAGCGCAAGACAATCGCACTGATGCAGAAAAGCGAGTTGCGGAAGTAGAGGCGGAAATTAAGCTTATTGAACTGGAACAACAGCTTGCTGATCTCAAAGAAGAGAAAGAAGATAACGGTGCATAAAGCTGAAGCTACAGCAAAAGCCACAGCAAAAACCATAGCTTCGATATTCGTTTAATTCAAAATCATTCAAACAGAATGGCCACGTAATGTGGCCGTTTTTGTATCTAAAATACACACTTCAAACAATGAATTAATTCAATAACTTGTATAGATACTCACGCCAAGTAAACTAGACTCAGTTTAGATATTAATTTGGTTTGAGAAGCGCAATAGTCATGAATGTCACCTTAAGGGCCGCAAAGCACGCGGATTTAGAACAACTTAACGAGTTAATGTTCGATCTCCACCATCACCACCACCTTGCTAGCCCAGAGCACTTTAAAACGGCAGAAGAGATTGAGCAGGAAAAAAGCATTGCACGATACTTGGATGACCCTGAATGTTTGGTTTATGTGGCATTAAAAGGAGAGCTCATTGTTGGCTTTATCTCTGGGCATTTTTGTGAGCTTATCTCAACGGTCAGCAAACCAGTGCCGATGGGAAGTGTCGATGAACTGTTTGTCTTGCCTGATTATCGAAAAGAATCGATTGCTGAAAAGTTGTTTAACAAAGTTGAAAGTACTTTTGATGATTATGGGGTTGAACAAGTCTTTGTAGAAGTTTGGGACTTTAACTCGCCTGCCAAGGACTTCTATCAAAAAATGGGGTTCACACCTCACATTCAATGGATGAGGAAGGCTTTGCACAAAACGTAGACAGCGATTTTGTGTGGCTTTGATTACAATAGTTCAACTGCAACAGCAGTCTTCAATATTCTTCTATTATTTTTTAGGTAAACTCGTTGGTTATTCGATATTTATTAGTTTTCATACTGTCTCTTTTGAGTACTACTTCCGCTTGGGCAAACGACACTTTGCCCGATCATATCGCGGGCGCCTTGTGTGTAGTACGTGCTGATAACCAAATCGTGTTGGTTGATGAGTTGATCACCGGTCAATTGTCTCTACCGGGAGGCACTGTTGTTTCAGGTGAGCCGCCAGCCGTCGCGGCGCAACGTGAAACGTGGGAAGAGGCTGGTTTGTCGGTAACGGTCGGTGATGTGCTAGGTTATACCGACAGTGCCGTCGTGTTTGATTGTATTTCTGACTCTGAAGTGATCAGTTACAAGGCTCGAAATGAGTTAGGTGGCTTTGAGCTGCCGATTTGGTTTGCTCCTCATTATGGCGTGGAAGTCAGCCGAGCGATGTTACTTCCTCCTACTGAATTGCAAGATCACCAATACCGCTACCCAGAACAGTGGTCTGAGATTAACGAGCTGTTTTTATCTGCGACAGATCAACCGGTGACGTATGTGACTGAGCTGGTGGGCGCGGCACCCAAAGTCCATCAAGTTGAATTAAATTGGATTGTGTCACTTCAAAACACGTTCGATAAGATGCCAAGCGTATTTGCTAATACTGTGCTTTTGACTGACTTGTTGGCCAAGCCATGGGTCTTCATTGTGATATTGCCGTTAATTGCTTGGTACTTTGGCCGTAACTTCGCGTTGAAGTTTGGCTTCACTTTGATCTCGGTGACACTACTTACTTTAATCGCGCACCAAGGTTTTGGTTTTCCACGTCCACACGCTTACTTGCCAACATTGAAACTGGTGATGAGCAGTGGGTATAGTTTTCCAAGTCTGTTGGCTGCCTTGTGGGTCAGTTTAACCTTGTTAGTCTTTTGGAAACTAAAGCGCCTCTTGGAGCAAAAAGCCATTCTGGTAGTGCTCGCTGGCCTGCTGTGGATCATGCTATTTAAGTCTTATTCAGGTAGTGCGTTTTTTAGTGATGTATTAATGGGTGGCGTATTAGGCGCTTTAACGACGTGGCATATCGTGAGATTAGACGCGAAACCGGATGTTGATATTAGCGCCTTATTGAGTTCTAAAGGTGTTTGGTGGGCATTGTGCTTACTGTCGATTGTTCTGACGGTGATATGGCCACTGCCAACATTTTCATTCTGGGTGGCGATTTTGATGACGATTGCATGCCTAGTGACGTTAACAGACTCGAAACCTTTGGTTGGGCAGTTCTCATTCAAGATCGTTCTTGGAGTGATGGCGATGTTGTTAGCGGGAAATCTGCTGATTAGCTGGGCTGGAAGCTTTGTCTCTTTCAGCGGTATTGCTTCATTTATTGTTGAAACGTTACGTTTCCCAATCTTGATTCTGTTTGGTGTGGTGGCATTTCGTCTGCCATGGAAAAGAGAGTAAGCGACTCGACTAACACAAAATCAAAAAGGCTGTGCAGTGCACAGCCTTTGTCATTTCTGAAACAAGCAAAAAGTAATTCTTATTAGAACCTGTTGAGCGTTTATGAGTTGAAGATAAACTTCTCAATCGCGACCGCTACACCATGGTCGTCGTTGCTAGCTGTGATGTGATCCGCCAGTTTCTTGGTTTCTTCCATTGCGTTTTCCATTGCAATGCCAAGGCCTGCGTATTCAAGCATATGGTGATCGTTTTCAGCATCACCCATGCAGATGACTTCTTCCGCTTTAATGCCTAAGTGTTTCGCTATCGCTTCAATACCGACACCCTTGTTTGATTTCGGGTTTAGGAACTCTAAGAAGAATGGTGCACTTTGTACGATAGTAAACTGAGTCTTAAGCTCTTGTGGCAACTTACCGATGATTTCAGTCAGCTTGCTTGGTTCAGCGACAATCATAGTTTTGATGATTTCGTGGTCATCTTCTAGTTGAGAAAAGTCGAACTCGGTTATATCTAAGCAATTAATACGCGCTTCAATACCAGTGTACTCATTGTTCTCAGGTGTGATTAAGCCGTGGATCTTGCTGAAAGCATGGACATAACCACCAAGCTGTTGAGCGAGGGCAGCAATCTCTTTTGCGGCTTTGCCGTTGCTGATCTCACTGTGAATGATCTCTTTTGTCGATACGTTCTGAACCATAGAGCCGTTGTAGAAGAGTACAAAGTCATCTTCGCCGTCAATCGAAAGCTCATCTAATTTGCTTTGCATGCCTTCTAAAGGGCGACCAGAAGCGAGAACTACTTTCACACCTGCAGCTCGTGCTTTGGCGATTGCGTCTTTGTTCTCTTGAGAAATCACTTTTTCACTGTTGAGTAGTGTGCCATCCATATCAAGAGCAATCAGTTTGTACATGTTGTTCCTTACTAAAAAATTAAAAGCTAACGAAATCTATGGGCGAAAGGATAAGGGAACTTGAAAGTTCAGGCTAGGGCTTTGATCAACTCATTTATCAGTACTCATTTGTTTGACCAAAAGGGGGAAGTGCTTTAAGGTCTGCGGTTGATTAATTTCATCAAATGATTGAGCTGAGGGAAAGTTGTACAAGATTAATGAAATGTTTGAAACCATTCAGGGTGAGGGCGTGTTTACTGGCGTTCCCGCTGTTTTTGTTCGTCTGCAAATTTGCCCAGTGGGCTGTTCTTGGTGTGATACCAAGCAGACCTGGGAAGCGTTGCCAGAAGAGGAAACCAGCCTTGGCGATATTATGGTTAAGGCAGAAGATTCACCTACTTGGTCAGCAATCGATGCTCAAGGAATCGTGAATGAATATATCAAGCAAGGTTACACTGCTAAGCACATTGTGATTACTGGTGGTGAGCCATGCATTTATGATCTTGTTCCTCTTACTGAAGCGTTTGAGCAGCACGGTTGTCGCTGTCAGATTGAGACTAGCGGAACATCAGAAGTTAAAGCCACACCGGACACTTGGGTTACGGTGTCACCGAAAGTGGCGATGAAAGCGAAACTGGAAATCTTAGATAGCGCCTTGCAACGTGCTAACGAAATTAAGCATCCAGTAGGTACAAGCAAAGACATCGAACAACTTGACGGTTTATTGGAGCGAGCAGCAGTTCCTAACGACACTGTTATCGCTCTGCAACCAATCAGCCAAAAAGACCGCGCTACTCAGCTTTGTATTGATACCTGCATTGAGCGCAATTGGCGCTTATCAATACAAACTCACAAATATTTGAGCATCGCATAGGTTGTATTTTTACTGGGCAAGATAAGTCGCTAGTAGAAGGTTCTCGTAAGGATTTAAGATGAAAAAAGCAGTGGTAGTATTCAGTGGTGGTCAAGACTCAACAACGTGTCTTGTTCAAGCATTAAAAGAGTATGATGAAGTTCATGCGATTACGTTTGATTATGGTCAGCGCCATAGACTCGAGATTGAAGTTGCTGAGTCATTGTCGAAAGAGCTTGGTGTGAAAGCGCACAAAGTGATGGATGTGACTCTGTTGAATGAACTGGCTATCAGCTCTTTGACTCGTGACGATATTCCTGTGTCTCATGAGCTGCAAGAGAATGGGCTGCCGAATTCATTCGTTCCTGGTCGTAATATTCTATTTCTGACTCTAGCGGGTATTTACGCTTACCAAATCGGTGCTGAAACCGTGATTACAGGTGTGTGTGAAACAGACTTTTCTGGTTACCCTGATTGTCGTAATGACTTTGTGAAGGCGATGAACTCTGCACTTGTACAAGGTATGGACAAGCAGCTTGATATCAAAACACCGCTAATGTGGTTAAACAAGGCTGAGACATGGGCGCTAGCAGACCAGTACTCAGCACTTGAACTTGTTAGAAACAAAACACTGACTTGTTACAACGGCATTGTTGGTGATGGCTGTGGCGATTGTCCGGCATGTGAACTGCGTAAAGTTGGCCTTAACGATTACCTCGGTGATCGCGAAAGCATCATGGCTGAGTTGGTTCGCAAACAGGCTGAGAATAAATAATTTCAGGTAAATCAATCGGTTCGTTATATGCATCAATAATGCAGTTTCGGCCGTTGCTTTTGGCTTGATAGAGTGCTTGGTCGAGCACTGAATACAAGTCATCAAAGTCACTTAATGCGTTTGAGGTTGCTAGATAAGCAAAACTCGCGGTCACATTAAGTGACTTTTTGCTTTCTGATAAAAAGACAGTGCTTGAAATGGCGTAGTGCAACTCTTCAACGCGTTCTCGTACCTCTGCTGGTGGGGTATCGGTTAACATGATGACAAATTCTTCACCCCCTAAGCGACCAAACAATTCACCATTCACTAAGTGTTTTCTAATTTGATCACTAATATGGACCAGTGCCCGATCACCAGTAGGGTGCCCATGCTCATCATTAATCTTCTTAAACTTATCTAGATCGAGCAGCATGAGCACATGCTGTTTGTCCGTCCCTTTACAGCGTTTCACTCTTTTGATTCTTCGAATTATCTCAGTTCGGCTATATGCTTTCGTTAAGCCATCAATTGCTGCTTTTGCGCGAACCGTTTTGTTTATCAATACCGTGAAGCTTGCAGCGCAAAGCAACAGAATAACAACGATGTTGTACATCCATCTTTGATGTTCCATTTTTTCAATTTGAACGCGGTCGAGTTTCGTCTGATGTGTCAGGAAAGAGCTTTCTAGTTCTTGTTCATATTTGGCGTGCGTCAGGCCGAGCGCTTCGAGTGCGAGTCGATTGTCGATATCTCTAGCTTCCATTTGTATTGACGAGTATCGCTGGTAGAAATAGAAAGCTTGTTGGTAATCGCTGAGTGATTGATGAATATCAGAAAGCTGAAGAAGTGACTGCGCGATGTATTTATGCCTTGTGACTTGTTCAGCTAATTCTAGCGCTTGTTGAGCATAGTTGAGTGCTTCCGTTGGCAATTTCTGTTCTTCGAACATATCGCTGATTGCCAAGTAAGCATTGATGCGAATGACATCATTGCTCAGTTCGCTCGAAGCTGAAAGAGACTCAATTAGGTAGGTTCTCGCCACATCATAGTTTTTCGTTTGAGTGTACGCTTTTCCTAAGCCAAGACTTGTGAGTGCAATACCGTAGCTATGCGACGTTGAGCTCAGCAGTGTTCTTGCTGTCTGAAAGTGGTGAATTGCTAGTTCACTTTGCTCTTGGTTAAGGTAGAGATCCGCAAGGCTGTGATGCACTTGTGCTTTCATCAAATCAGAAGCACTTTCTCTTAGTGTGAGTGCTTCTTTGAGGTACTCTGCCGATTTTTTATATTGCTTTAACTCTTTGAGCAAATTACCCACATCGTTATAGATCCCCGAAATGTCATGTCCTTGTGGGAACACGTTTATCAGTGATAGGTAGGTATCTAGCGCGGCTTGATAGTCACTGCGGAAATGGTGATTGTTAGCGATGACTCTATAAGTTCCAAACTTTGGTAACACAGGGTCAGCGATGTCATGTAAATCCGATTGAAGTGCAGAACAATAATAGTTTGCTTGATGGTATTTTGCTTGCTCGTTCAAAGATCGACATAGTTGGTATTTTAGTCGCGCTCTTCCAGTTAAATCACTGCGCGATTGCATTTTCGCTAATAGGGTCAAAAAGCCTTGTTGCGCTTCTTCATATTGGCCTTGGCCGTCTTTCATCAATGCAGAAATAAACGCTTCTTCAATCGCTTGGTACTCACTGTCGTTTGAAGCGATTCCATAGAATGGTTGATCTCGGTGGCTCATGTATTTATACAGAAGAGACGCAAGGTAAAGCTTATCTCCATAAACCGTTGACCCGATGTAGCGTGTTTGCAGCATGTTTAATGCGCGCTCAGGAGAGTGGTTTAAAGTAGATAGATAAAGTGCGTTCCAATCAGCATTTGGAGTAGAGCTTAAATTGGAGGTATCGACTAGTGAATAGTGGTCACGATCTGACGTTGATACTTGGCTATAAGAACAAAAGCTAATGAATAGTAGAAAGGTAACAAAAACGAAGTGATTCACAAGAGACGATCAATCAGATAAAGAACGATATTCTATTATTAGTTTGATGTTGCTTCAAATTTTGAAAGGTACAGCTACGAGGTTATGCGAGGTAGATCTCTAATTTATTGATACTAATCAGAGGTATATCGGTCGCACGATTTGCGCGACCGATATCGGAAATTAGATGTATAATTTCGCTAGGTCAGAAGGCTCAAGCTCTTTGCCTTCTAATGTTGCATTCCAGTTAGTACCAACAAGAACGCCGTCTTCAGCAAGAGTCAGTAACCAATCTTCTACAAAGATATCTAGTGGGATTTCTAATACTTCGAAGTCAGCCCACTCTTCAACGTTGTGAGTTTGAGCATCTTCTTTTGAAGACCAGAATGGCATCACTTCGCTGTTTTCGAATTCACTTGAGTCACATGCTAGCCAACCTTCTTCGTTGCGAAGGCCCCATACCAGTTTAGTTTCTTGTGTTTCAGAAACGAAAAGTTCTAGATTTGCTTGAGTATCAGCTGTTAGTTTGCTCATGGATTAATTCTCTATGTTGATAACGTGGCAAGATTAACATTATAGACGGCTTAGGTATATGCTATTCAAGGAATTATCACCATACTGAAACGTTAACTTAAGATAACGTTTCAGTATGGAAAAAGCAGAGTAACACCTACTTTTTGATTTTGGTGAAGATGTGCCATTCTTCTTTGATATTACCCTTAAATCCAACAACCGAAGCAACAACTTTTCGATGCAGTGCGTGATTGATTTGAGTGTCATCGCTGCTGAATTCAGAATCGCCATGACCGACGATGTTGACTCTAGATGGCTGAATACCGTTGCTGATTAGCGCACGTCTTACATGCGATGCACGTTCTTTCGAAAGCTTTAGGTTGTGTGCCGCGTTACCAACTTTACTGGCATAACCTTGCAATTCAATGCTGGTGCTCTCGTAGCGCTTCAAAAACGCAGCCATTTGGCGTATCTGCCCTAGAAAGACAGGGTTTATTTCCGTGGAATTATTAGCGAAGAGTATATGCAGCTCTTTCTTTTCCGATGACTCGAAATATGAGCCACAACCGTCATTATCGATCTCGGCACTAATTTGCGTATCGGGACATAAATCTCGCGCGTTGATTACACCGTCATTGTCATCATCTTGAAGATCGTAAATTTGAGTGACAGGCGGAAGAGCGCGATATTCAAATTCGTCCTCGTTGTTTTCAGCTAGAGCATTGGTAGATACAACCATGAAGCAAAGCGATAATACTGTGTTGGTAAGCTTCATTAATATTCCACCTTTTCATTCCATTCTTCTGGGATCTCAACTCGTAAACCGATGAGTAGGTTACCAGTTGCGTTCATTACGCGATATTTTGCGTATTGCTCGTCATACTTAGCATCTAAATAGCCTTTACGAGCTTCGAATAATTCATTCTCGGTGTTGAGCAAGTCGAGAAGGGTACGTTTACCGATGCGGTATTGTTTCTCATATGAGATAACCGTGTCTGATGCCGAGTCTACGTGGTCAGATAGGAATTCTTTTTGCTGAACCGTTAAATCAAGTGCGCTCCATGAAAGACGTAGACTCTCTTCTACATTGCGGTAAGTGCTTTCGCGAAGGTCTTTGGCTTTGTTGAGTTGGTAAGCTGCACTTTCTGCACGGTCTTGATCCGAACCTCCATTGTAAAGGTTGTATCTTAAACGAACCATGGCAGAAAACTCATCGCTGCTGCCTTCTGTACCACCGGCGTCATCACGCCAAGTTTGAGCGGCTTCAAAAGAAACAGTCGGGTAGTTGGTACTCTTAGATTGTTTGTATTGGAACTTCGCTGAGTCAACATCGGCTTGTGCAATCTTGATTACTGGGTGCTGGTTAAACGCTTTTGCCAACGCACCATCAACGGTATAAGGAATCGCGCCCACATCTGCGCGAGGGAAGGTTAACCCTAACGGAGATTGACCAACAATTCTTTTAAACTGTGTATGCGTATCAAAAAGGTTGTTTTGAGCAGCAAGCAAATTCCCGTGCGCTTTCGCAATACGAGCTTCAACTTGTGACATATCTGCGGTTGAACCAATACCTGATTCCACGCGCTTACGAATATCGTTATATATCTCTTTGTGCGTCGCTAAGTTACTTTCTGAAAGAGAAAGCACTTCATAGGCTTTCACTGCATCAAGATAAACCTTTGTTACTTCTAAAGCGATGTCTTGCGCGTTAGATAGTAGTTGATAGCGCACGGACTCTGCATCAGCCGCAGTACGGTCAATATCATTGGATGTATTAGCGCCATCCCATATTAACTGGGTCAAGGTGATTGTTGCTTCTTTTCTAGTCAGATCGGTAGTGCCAGGGTTGGTTGCAAGATCTGTATGTTCATAACCAATCCCACCATCTAGGTCTATACTTGGTCGATAAGCACCACCAGAAGCGTCGTTAAGATAACGCTTACTGATATATTCGTTATAAGCACTTTTGATTTCAGGGTTGCTTTCTAATGTAAACGCAACGGCTTGCTCTAAGGTTTGTGCTGTTGTCGGCAAACTTAGCGCTATAGCTAACCCTAATGTTGTCGTTTGAATGTAATTCAATTTCCATCTCTCCAAATTGGACTGCATCTAAACCTACGCTTTTTAATGTGCTAGATACGAAATTTAGATGAACCGCCAAAAAAATAACGTTCGCTCGAGAAGCTACCGTAAATGGTTGTAAAGTTGTTAACAGTTTGCTGTGCGTTTTATGATGATTTTGAGAACGTCAATTTTACGTTTTTAGCTCTGTTATTTTTCGCAAACACAATAACTTATATTGATAGTGTGAGCACTTTCATTATTGTGTGATGTGATCAGCGTCATTACCTTGTCACTCGGTATGTTAAATGTACGATTCATAACTAGGAATTATGTGATGTTAAATGTTATATTTCGGCTAATATTATAAATAAGATGTCACAAAGTTGACGTGACAAGCGAAAATGGTTTTTAGGGGTTGATATGGACATTACAGCATTGAATTTGACCGGTGCTCTTGCATTGGGTCAGCGCATTGTTATTTCAGTTGATGGCACGGTTAGAGTACTCGAAGAGGGAGAGCCTCTACAGGCTGGAGATGTAACTCTTGAATCTCAAAATGGACCTAATGAACCTCAGGTATCAGTTAAGCGTTTTTCACCTGAAGACGGTGAAGTTGAACTAGACCAGGATATCGCAAATATTTTTGCCGCATTAGAAGAAGGTGAAGACCCTACTGAGTTAGGAGATGAGTTCGCTACCGCTGCTGGTCAAAATGGTTCTAGCTTGGCAACTAGTGGGACTGTAGAGCGAGACGGTGAAGAAACGATCCCAGCAACCGAATTTATAACAACGGGATTTGAAGCGCTGGGCATGTCGCGAACTCAAAGCCTGAGCCTTCTAGAGCAATTCCGTTTCGTACAACAAGAGCCAATCTTTGTAGACCTTTCTTTTAGCGCGCTTGAAGATGCACTAAGTGCATCTGTTCCAGAAGATACTTTGTTAAGCGGCCAGTTAACTGCGACCGATGCAAATAATGACCTTCTTACCTTCTCAGTTGAATCGGGCCCTTCTAACGGTAGCCTTACCCTAAATGAAGATGGCTCTTGGCAATACACTCCAGATGCAAACTATAACGGTCCAGATAGCTTCCAAGTTATCGTGACGGATGAAACTGGTCTGACAGACACGTTAACTGTCACAATTGATGTTACGCCAGTGAATGATGCGCCAGTAGCAGAGCCTAAGGACCGTTCCTTATTAGAGGACCAGGTTATTAGCGGTAGCATCAATGCTACGGATGTAGATCAACCTGTAGGTGAACCACTAGTGTTTACTACGGACACCTTAGTTGAAGGTCTAACTTTAAACGAAGACGGTAGTTATGAATTCGATACGTCTTCTTATGGTTATCTATCCGAAGGTGAAGAACTAAAGATTGAAGTACCAGTCACAGTAACTGATGACCAAGGTGCAACTGATACAACAACGTTAATTATCACAGTCACAGGCACTAATGACCTTCCAATCGCAAACGCCGACACTAGTGCAGTGGAAGAGAACAGCACAGTAACCGTTGATGTATTGGCTAACGACACCGATTTAGATGATGGTGCGACCTTTACCTTAGACAATGTGAGCTCAGATAAAGGTCTGGTGACCATCGTTAATAACAAACTTGTGTTTGAAGCGACTGGCGAAGATTTTGATCACCTGCCAGCCGGTGTAACAGAGCAAGTTGTGGTGACGTACACGATGAGCGATGAAAGTGGCGAGCCGATCACATCGACCGCGACTATTACTGTCACCGGTACTAACGATCTCCCAATTGCCAATGCAGACTCTGGGGCGGTTCAAGAGAACAGCACCGTAACCGTTGATGTATTGGCTAACGACACCGATTTAGACGATGGTGCTAAGTTCACTTTAGACAGTGTGAGCTCGGACAAAGGTCTGGTGACTATCGTTAATAACAAACTTGTGTTTGAAGCGACTGGCGAAGATTTTGATCACCTGCCAGTAGGTGTAACAGAGCAAGTCGTGGTGATGTACACCATGAGCGATGAAAGTGGCGAGCCGATCACATCGACCGCGACTATTACTGTCACCGGTACTAACGACAGGCCAATCGCTCGCAATGACAGTGGGTCTATTAACGAGGATGCGACTTTAGCAGTAGATGCATCAATAGGGTTACTGAAAAATGATAGCGATATTGATGGCGATAACCTCGAAGTCATTGGTATTCGGACAGGTGCTGAAAATGCATCAAATAGCACAGCTGGAACTGTAGGATCTGGATTAACCGGTAGCTTTGGCACTCTGATTGTTAACGAAGACGGTAGTTACAACTACGTTGCTGATAATGCGGATAGCTTAAAAGCTGGTGAGCAGGTGTCTGAAACGTTCACTTATACGATAAGTGATGGTAAGGGGGGGATGGATACTGCGACCTTAACTATTACGGTCACTGGCACAAATGATGGACCAAAAGCAACTGATGATAGTTACAACGAAAGTAGCGAGACGTTACTTTTCTCCGAGTCATTTGAACAAATGATAAACACTGGCAGATGGACAGTTGTGACTGGTGATGATCTTGGCGACTGGAATGCGACCAACGGGCTAGAGGTTCAGCGTGATGGTCTAATTGCTGATGCAACTCATGGTGACTATCTTGCTGAACTCGACGCTCACAAAAACACTGAAATTTCAACGATTATAGACACTTCAGGTCAAGATAGTATTCGGGTTGAATTTGACTATAACCCTCGCCAAGATGGTAACTCGTCTTCTGATATGGTCTTTAAAATCGGTGACACCTCGGTCACGGTACATGCGGATGGGACCCTTTCCGGTGCTAATGGACTTGATATTCAAATAAGCCTACCAGATGCTAATGGTTGGTACCGTGTTACCGCCGAGCTGGAGGTGCAAGCTGATAGTACGGAGTTAGCATTTGCAGGAGATGGTGCTTCAGATAGTCTTGGGGCTTTGATTGACAACGTTATTGTAACGGGGATCAACCAACCTGAGCTCGTTACGCGTGAAGATGAGCCTATTACGATCCCATTCGCAGAGTTGTTAGCGAATGATACTGATATCGATGGTGATGTTCTTTCAATTGTTGTTGGTTCAATAACGTCTGAGGTCAATGGCACATTATCGGTTGACTATGTAAACGAAACGATCACATTCACACCAGATCAAGACTACAACGGTGAGGCCACATTCCAATATACAGTCACTGATGGAAATGGTGGCGAAGACCAAGCGACAGTGACATTAAATATCACACCTGTAAACGACGCGCCCGAACTCAATGTCGATACCGGCGAGGTTGGTGAAGACGCAACTTTAACCGTTGGTGCTGGTAACGGTTTACTATCCAATGACTCCGATGTCGATGGCGACTCATTGAACGTCACGGGCATTTTGAACGGCATCACGGGCACCGCGACCGCCGTGGCAGAGAGTGGCGACACGGTGATCAGCAATGATTACGGCACATTGACCATTCGTGCTGACGGTAGTTACAGCTTTGTGGCGGACGGCAGTGATTCTCAAGCGTTGGCCA
>NZ_JBFRTR010000078.1:0-385 GCF_041474215.1 Vibrio sp. 10N.222.52.C12 | reverse complement strand
TTAACCGCCGATGTGGGCGCGGTGAATGAAGACGCGACCTTAACGGTCAGTGCAGAACAAGGCGTTTTGGCCAATGACTCCGATGTCGATGGTGACTCATTAAACGTCACGGGTATTTTGAACGGTACCACGGGCACCGCGACCGCAGTGGCAGAGAGTGGCGATACGTTGATCAGCAATGATTACGGCACATTGACCATTCGTGCCGATGGCAGCTATAGCTTTGTGGCGGACGGCAGTGATTCTCAAGCGTTGGCCACAGGAGCGACCGCGGAAGTGGTGTTCACCTACACCGCGAGCGACGGCACGGTCAACCAAACCAATACCTTAACCATTACCGTGACAGGCACCAACGATGCGCCTCAGTTAACCGCCGATGTGGGCG
>NZ_JBFRTR010000077.1:0-86584 GCF_041474215.1 Vibrio sp. 10N.222.52.C12 | reverse complement strand
GGAATCCATGTCATTCGTTGATACCGCAATCAATCATCTAACCTTTTCATAGCTTTACGGTAAACATCGCTACGTTCGCGTTTTCCGACTGCTAAGACGGTTACAATGATGACATCGTCTTCAACTTTGTAGACGAGACGGTAGCCCGATTGGCGCAGCTTAATCTTATACATGTTGTCAGCTCCAGAGAGTTTTGAAGCCGGAACATGCGGGTTATCTAAACGCTCGATTAGCTTTTTCTTAAATTGTTGTTGAAGCGTTGAGCCAAGCTTTTTCCACTCTTTGAGTGCACTCTTTTTAAAGTCGAGTTTATAGGTCATCAATATTTACCGAAATACTCTCTTCAGATTCACGCTCTTTCGCAATAGTTAGTAGTTCAAGATCTTCGAGTCTGTCCATCATCATTTCGTACGCTTCGGCTGGTACGCAATAAAATGCTGGCTCATTTCGGTTCAGTACAGCAACAGGTTCACCGTAAGCACTAGTTGCAACTTTCATAGGGTTAGCTTTCAACTCAGTAATGCTTGCAGCAACATCGGCTAAAATTCTAGTGGTCATTTAATAGGTCTCTTAAGTGGTCTTTATTTTGGTCATTTTAGCCTCAATCAAGCGGTATAACAAGTTGCTTAAGAGTGATTCGCAACACGTGGCATTTTTACTATGCGTTGGTTTATGTGTTTAAGGTATTATGCGGACGCTAAGGTATTGGGTTGCTTATACCTTTACGCGGCGTTTGCCTAATCCAATAGTAAGTGAGTCTATATGACAGATAACATTTGGGAAGACAGAGAAACACCAAATCTTGAGCACATTCTCGAATTGTTCAACAACACTGAGTTGGGTGCATATCTAACAGGTCATTTATTGCTTGAGTCAGTATTAGTTCAATTAATAGAGTTGAAGCTTGATGATAGTGAGAAGATAAACCCATTTAACATGAGTTTTCCTAATAAGGTTAAGTTAGCGCTTAATCGCGGTTTAATTTGGCAATCAATGGCTGATTTTTTGATCGAAATGAATCGTATCAGAAACAGGTTAGCACATCGTTTAGGTGAGCCCATTACTTTTGATTTAGTCTTTGGTTTAGCCAAGGTTGCTCACTTGGGCGGCGTTGATTTTTCTGATGACACCATACATTCTGATTATCAGTTGTCTCAACAGTGGTATGGTATTCAAGGAATCATCCAAGAAATATTCCAAAATGCCGCACAAGACCTTTCATTTATAATAGAAGAGCATGGTGGGGAATTTCAGTTTGCTTAGGCTAACAAACGTTTAAGAATCAACCCAACCAAAGAGGGCGCCAATAACGGCGCCCTTTGTATTAGTTGGCAACGCTGTAAGTGTCGTAATTGCGAAGTAAGAAGATTGCGATACAGGCTGCGAGCATTGGCCAAGAGGCGAAGAACAGTAGGTTGTTGAACGGGTCCATGTATTTTCCAAAAGAGGAAAAGGTTGAGCCTGCATGAAGGACTAAAATGGCTCCGTAGGTGTACTTTTTCCACATGCCTACAACGAATGCGCCTAAAAATCCGAGCTGCGCGACACCCAGAGCCATCATCGCATTGTTCGAGACGTCGATGCCGTAAAAGCCAGACAGTACTTTTGTCGCGTGCTCAGGGACAAGGATCTTATCTAAGCCCCAGAACAAGAAGACGATAAAAATGCCGATTCTCAGCAGTAGTAGGCTAGTCGCCAGTTTGGTTTGAAGTGTCTTTTCCATGATATCCCTTGTGATGCATTCAATGATGCGATGGTTTAAATGTTCATCAAAGGAGACCCATAGCCTTCGCATTTTCTTTCGTTGTTTTTTAGTGCCTTATGTAACAAGGAATGTCTGGTTGGTTTGTTCCTCAACGTTATCTGACTCAAAATGCTGTTGCTTGAGTAAGCTGACAGTCAGGTTTATCGGCATCGGCTTATAAAAATAGAAGCCTTGGATATAGTCGACACCGAGCTTAGATAAGATTTTCACTTGGGATTCATACTCGACACCTTCGACGATGACTTGCATGCCTAAGGAGCGTGATAGTTGAAGCATGGACTCTAGCAAAGGGAGACCAAAGCTGGATTCGTCGGATATGTTTTTCACAAACACGCGATCGATTTTGAGAATGCTGAACGGGAACTGTCTTACGAAATCTAACCCTGCGTAGCCTGTACCAAAATCATCAATCGCGACTCTGACGCCCCTGTTCGATAGCTTGGTTAGGTTGTCTCTAATTTTGACCATGTCGGCATCAGAACATTCACCATATTCGGTTACTTCAAAAACCACCTGCTTGAGGATCTCAGGGTGTCTTTTAAAGATGCTGATCACTTTGTTAGAGAAGTTACTGTTAGACACTACGTTGCGGCTGATGTTGACGCTGATGTACTTTGAGTCGAACACATCTTGATTGCTTTTCAACGTCATTAATACTTTGCGCAGCACGAAGTAGGTGAGCTCCTCAATTAAGCCTAAGCTTTCAGCAAGCGGAATGAAAATAGCCGGGGAGACGTTACCTTCAATTGGGTCGTTCCATCGTAATAGTGACTCACAGCCGACGATCTCATTGGTGTTTTGGTTAACGATAGGCTGCATGTGAACATGAAGGTGTTGGTTTTTTAGCGCACTTGAAAGCGAATATTCTAAGCTGCGTTGGCTCTGCTTTTTATGCTTGATGGAAAGGAGAATAATGGTGGTGATTCCGGCCATCAAAAAGCCAAACCATAAATAACTCAACATGAAGTGAAGATAAAACTGATACCCAATGTATGAGGTGATGGTCAATGGGTAGGTGTTTGATTGTATCCGCACCTTGGCGATTGATGAGTCAATATCGGTAGGGTGGATATCTCTTTTGATCACTTCAACTTTGGCCTGTATTCCATGGCTGCTCAGGTTTGTTTCAACAAGGTCATAGATGAAGTGTGGCGGAATCATCAGGCTCACTCCGGCATCTTCTTTGTTCGAGAAAATGAGCATGATGGACTGAACTTGCGTGATGGCCGAGTTGGAATACGACAGGGTTGTTAAATTCGGGTCGTCATTGAGTCGCTGCCTGATGGTGCTGTATAGGCGAAATGAAACGTCACCATCGGTGGTTGAACAGTAAAATCGGTTCTGTTTATTGAATACCGCTGCTTCTTTTACCCAATCGGCTTCAAAAACGTTTTGTCGAAGCTGTCTAACGATCGCGTCGCATGACTGTTCAGGTCTAACTTCAGATAAAAAACGGTCGAACCTTGATTGGATCCCTTCTAACCTGGTTTCGACTAACCTTGATGTGTCTTCGGTTAATGTTTGGTAGTGATACGGTGTAAAAGGAATGAGCATTGCCATGGAAAAAAAGAAAGAGATGGCAAAGTAAAATGAAGTCTTGGCAATGTTTTGGTACTTGATATCCATAGTTGGAGAAGCGTTACCGATTTATGTGAGCATTCGATTTAATTTATAAAGTTAGCGTTTAGGTAGCAATATAAATAATTAATAGTGTGAGTGCAGGCACGAATTATTGATATAAATAATATGTTTTCTAGTTTTACCAGCAAAATCTGAGCGTTATCTCATTTATTTGAGTTGGCGAGGCGTCATTTTTGATGATTTATGCGGATAACAAATGCTTATATCCTGATAAATTTTATTGTTATTTGCTCTGGCTGAATGAGCTGAATGAGCTGAATGAGCTGAATATTGAGCCACGTTTAAATAAATAAAGTCACGACACGATTCGTTTTGGTGGTGGCAGCATAAAGGATGATTATGACAAAACTGATATCGGCACTCATAGCGGTGTGCTTCTCATTCTCTGCGTTGGCCTACGAAGGTGTTGTTGATTGCGAGAATGCGATGAATACCATCGAGATCAATCACTGTGCGGCAATTGAGTTGGAATCTGCACAAGCGGAACTGGATAAATACCTTGCAGCCAGCTTTGAGCACAATGCTTATGATGCTGAGCTGGTGGCGTCAATTAAGAAGGCTCAGGAGAGCTGGCAGGCGTACATGACAGCACATTGTGATTCTGTGTACACCCAATGGCGTGAAGGTTCTATTCGAGGGGTTATGGCGCTTTCCTGCAAGATGACGTTAACCAAGCAGCGCACGCATGAGGTGTGGGTGAATTTCTTAACCTATATGGACAGCACGCCTCCCGTTTTACCAGAGCCTTAATTAGCGCCGTAGGCAGATTTGAAATGCGTACAGGACTGTGCGCCTGCTTCAACCTTTGGCGTGCGAATAAGAAAGCGATAGGGGATTGCCTTACTCTGTCGTTCTTAGTTCTTAGTTCTTAGTTCTTAGTCTCTAGTTTGAAGTATTAAAGCTTGAAGCGTTACAGTTTGAAGTATTACCTAGCAAGGATTCGATTTTGAATAATGTCAGCATCACTCTTATTCAGCTTGAGGTTGAATACAAAAACAAACAAAAGAACATTGAGTCGGTTTCTGATCTTTTGGAAGCGGAATCGACAGTCGGGGATATCACTCTGTTGCCTGAATTGTTCACTACTGGGTATATTTTTAACGATGCTGAAGAAATTCATGAACTGGCTGAAGACTTCAACGACAGTACTACTATTGATTCATTAACTCAGATGGCAGCGAAGTATCACACCTTGATTGTTGCTGGTATTGCCGAGAAAGATAGCGGCCAATATTACAATAGCGTCGTGGTGGTTGATGGTTCAGGTTTACTTCATAAATACAGAAAAGTCAGTCAAACCAAATTCGACAAACAGTATTTTTCACGTGGGTGTGAGCTCCTTACATTTGAGCACAAGGGCTTAAAGTTTGGTGTCGCAATTTGCTTTGATATTTGGTTCTCGGAGATCATGAGGGCGTATCAGTCGGTCGACGTTATTCTACATCCCGCGAATTTTGGTGGTCATCATAGCTTTGCTATTGCTCAAGCGAGAGCTTTAGAAGAGGGGTGTCATGTCGTGACGTGTAATCGCGTTGGGCAGGATGTGGTTGATGCGTTTGCCGCGACTTATTGTGGTAGCAGTAGAACCTATTCACCAAAGGGTGACTTAATGCTTCAGCTCAACGACAAGCAATCTGTAGAAACTGTGAGTATTCAAGATCTCTCGATTGCGCCGCAATATAATGGTATTGATGTCGAAGATGAGATCCAGCAAATAACCGCCCTGTTAAACCGTTAAACCGTTAAATCGCTAGAACAGAGACTAGCGCGGTATAAGATCGAAAAACGCAAGGTGATTAAGCCTTGCGTTTTAGCTTGGGAACGAAGCGTTCTTAAGCTTGATCGTTCATTTGATTCAGATGCTCGACTGAATGGGCGTTTTTCATCCGCTGAGCTTGATGGATATTGACCATAAGGCGATTGAGCAGTTTTTGCAGTCGTTCAATATCCGGCAATTGTTGATTTTTGGCTTCGACTTCTAGCTCCAATGCCTGCTTAGAAAGCATGTTAAGACCTAAGTTTAGCGACATGCCTTTAATGGAGTGCAGGGTGCGACAAAGTGGCTCTAATTCTTTCGCTAAATAGTATTCAATGACGCGATCAACTGACTGTTCGAACTCAATAATGGTCGAGTCTATGAGTAAGCTGAACCCTTCCGTGTCATCTTTAAGTATTTGTATCACTTCTGAATGGCTGATCTCTTCTTCCGTTAACCTTAACGTTTCAATAGGCTTACGATGAAGCTCGACAATGTTTTCATTCTCACTCGAACCTTCGGCTGCTGTTTGTTTCGGTAATCGACTTGAGAACTGTTGTAGGGCGTCGAAGAAACTCTCTTGCTGCAGAGGCTTGGTCAGAATATGGTCGACACCCGCCTGAATAAAGTTGTCATGCGCCTCACGGAATACATCGGCCGTGTAAGCGAATATCAAGGTATCGAGTTTCAGTTTTTCACGAATGTAATTTGTTGTCTCGACCCCGTTCATTTCAGGCATATGATTGTCCATCAAGATAAGGTCATATTGAGTTGTTTTGAGGCGTTCAATCGCCAATTTCCCGTTTTCCGCATGCTCAACATGATGGCCGAGTTTTTCACAAAAGCCTTGTGCAACAATGGCATTAATACGGTTATCTTCCACCAACAGGATACTTAACGAGTCAAAGCTGAGAGTTTCTGCATCGACTGTATGGGTCGCGATGTCTTTCGCTTTGCTTTCTTGCCATGTGATAGGCAGAGAGACTTGGAATTTTGTACCAAGCCCGACAGCACTGGTTAATGTGATTTCTCCATTCATGAGGTTGACTAGGTTCTTGACGATTGCGAGGCCAAGCCCTGTTCCGCCAAACTTCCTTGTTGTCGAAGTGTCGGCTTGTTCGAATGAATTGAATACCTGCTCGTGCTTATCTTTCGGGATACCAACCCCGGTGTCTGTCACGGTGAGGATCAACTGGTTGTTGGGGCGATTGAGGTCAGCTTGTATGGACACATGACCTTCTTTGGTGAATTTTGTCGCATTACCGCCCAAGTTGAACATGATTTGGCGCAGCCTTGCACAGTCTCCGAAGAGTTGGATGTTTTTCGGTATGTTATTTTCGATTAACAGGCGAATGCCTTTTTCATCGGCTAAGGGTTTTAGTGCGCTGCATACAGGCTGCATGACTTGAACAAAGTTAAAGGGAGCCACATCTAACTCAAGCTTGTTTTCTTCGACTTTTGAGAAGTCCAGAATGTCGTTGAGTATCGTCATCAAGTGGTGACCAGATTCGAGAATGATGTTGATGTTCTCTTTTGTTTCGGGTTCTTGGGTTTGGCTTGCAATGATCTGAGATATTCCAAGAACACCGTTCATTGGTGTTCTGATTTCGTGGCTCATGGTAGACAGAAAATCGCCCTTAGCTTTTACTGCGGCTTCAGCTTTGGTTCGTTCAGCGATTAGCTCCTGATTTTTCGCTCGCATTTCATTGTCGTTTTTTACCAGGTTTGTTGCCATTGTTTGAAAGCTATGGCTGAGGTGAGCTACTTCGTCTTGAGCGTTAATGTTTGAGGAAAGTTTGAGGGTCGATGCCCCTTCTTTTAAATGGCCAGCAGCAACTTGGTTTGCGGCTGCGAGCAGTATGTCTATTCTTCGTTTAATACGGTTTGATGACCACGCCGCCACAAGCAATGAGATAAATGCTGAAAACAGGGTACCGACAACCAGTACGTAAGTGGTTTGGTTGGCCGAGTTAACGGACTTATCGACTCTGACTCTGATAAGTTGCTGTTCAATATCGATAAATTGAGCGATCTCTTTACGGATCTTATCGATCAGTTGTTTTCCGGTCTGTTGTTGAGTGAGGTAGACGACACTTTGCATTTTCGCTTCGCCTTTATTGACGAGGTTGCGTTGCATGATCTCTTTCTCGCCCGACTCCTTTAGCCATGTCTTATGAGTATCATCGATTCTTTTGAGGCGTTCAACTTGAGGGGGGTTGTCACTCACTTGAGTTGATAGGCTTTGCATTTTTTGACGCCAAACATCCAGTGCCAGATGATAGGGCTCTAAAAATACGGGATCGCCCGTGATTAGGTAGCCACGTTGTCCGGTTTCCATATCCACAATTAGGTTGAGCAGCTCTTGAGCTCGGGCTATGGCTTTGTGAGTGTGAACAACCCAATGGTTATCTTTCACAATAGATTGGGTGTTTTCATACACAGAGAAAGAGACGATGACCATCAAAGTGATAGGAATTAAAAAGCTGACTAATAGCTTTTTTTGTAGGGATATATTGTCAAACCAACCCGCGATCATACAACTACGCTCTCCATGCCGTTGTTATTTAATATTAGTGTAGATGAATTAGTCGTTAATTGCGTGAATAGTTGCTGAGTGCGCAAATGCATATTTTAGCATGTAAGTTTCGCATATTGACGGCATTTTAGGGGCGATTAAGCGGCGTTATTATGTTTCAAAGACAAAAAAGCTAGCTCAATAAGCTAGCTTTCAACGGTGTGATGAGTGTGGCGAGTACTAAAGCGCTTTTACGCTGCTTCGTTCAACAAGAGTAGGTTCAAGTTCAACGACTTGCGGATAAGCATCTGGAGTTTGTAATCTGCTCAAAAGCGTATCCACTGCGGCTTTACCTAAACGATGTTTTGGCTGGTGGACAGTGCTTAACGCGGGTGTCATGTACTTCGACAGGTGGATGTCATCGTAGCCAATGATAGACAGATCATTCGGAATCGATGTGCCATCTTGCGCCGCAGCGTGAATCACGCCCATCGCCATCATATCGTTACTGACGAACAAGGCAGACGGCATTTCGCCACGAGTTTTCAATGTCTGATAAGAGTCAAAACCACCGTCACATTCAAAGTTGGATTCAACAATCCACTTAGGGTTGATCTCTAAATTGGCTTCTTCCATTGCTTGCTTGAAGCCTTGATAACGAGACGAAGCTTGATTACGGTGCAGTGGGCCAGTGATACAACCAATTTGAGAATGACCGTTATCTATCAAGTGCTTAGTTGCCATGTAGCCACCTTGGTGCGAGTTGTCTTGGATCTTATCGCTCGCAAACAACATAGGGCCCCAATCCATGACTACAACAGGCAGTTCTGGGTAGCGCTCGAATACATCGATATGTTCGCCTTCAAGGGTAGAACACATTAGCATCAGGCCATCGACTCGCTTTTGCAGCAAGGTATCGATAGAGGATTTCATGCGTTCGCTATCGCCTTCGGTGTTACACAAGATAAGGTTGTAGCCTTTTTCGTAGCAACGACGTTCCACACCTTTTACCACTTCGCCAAAGAATGGGTTGGTGGATGTGGTCACTAGCATTCCCAAGGTTTTGGTTTGCTTCATTTTCAAGCTGCGAGCCAATGCAGAAGGCGCATAGTTGAGTTCTTTAGCCGCACTGTTAACACGCTCAGCAATCTCTTCACTGACAAAGCGTGATTTGTTGATCACGTGGCTCACGGTAGAAGTCGAAACCTTTGCGAGCCGTGCGATGTCTTTCATTGTTGCCATAAAAAATCCTTGTGGGAATAACCTTCCACGTTGGGCGATATTCTGCCTGAAAACAGGGGCTTATTCTTGTTATTTGTTGTTACCGAATTTGAAGGCTAACATCCGTTAACCACGGTTTAGCTCAGAAGTTAGGCCTTCAAATAGGTATCAAACTAAGCAGACAGTTGCTCTGCCAAAAACGCATCGGTTTCAGCACGGCTTGGAATCGACGTTTGAGCACCAAAGCGTGTCACAGAGATAGCAGCTGCAGCATGAGCAAATTTAATCGCACGCTCAAGTGGCATATCTTCAAGCAAGCCTGTCACCAACGCGCCGTTAAAGGTGTCACCTGCGGCAGTTGTATCTGTTGCTTCAACACGGAAACCTGCGATTAGTTCACCTTCGCTGGCTTCATTGCCTTGACCGCGATGACTCACCCACACGCCTTTCGCGCCTAGCGTGATCATTACCGTTTCTATGCCTTTAGCATGCAGAGCCAACGCAGCCTGATGAGCAGACGCGTTGTCCGTCACGGTAATGCCTGTCAGCACTTCTGCTTCAGTTTCGTTCGGTGTAATCACGTCAACACAAGCAAGCAGTGAATCCGATAATGGACGAGCAGGAGCTGGGTTTAGAATGACTTGCGTGCCACTCTCTTTTGCTACTTTCGCAGCGTATTCAATGCCTTCAATTGGCGTTTCAAGCTGAGTCAGCAAGTATTCAGCGCCGCGAATCTTCTCTAGATGCGGCTCGATTTGATCGCAAGTCAGCTTGTCGTTCGCTTCCGCAGAAAGACAAATGCTGTTTTCGCCGGTTGCTGATACTTGGATCATCGCAATGCCAGTCGGCGTGTTGTCCGCAACGATCACACTGTCGATGTTGATACCATCTTTAGCAAAATCTTGACGAATGTTGACGCCAAATGGGTCGTCACCAACACAGGCGATGAAGCCAATGTCTGCGTTTAATCTTGCTGCCGCTACGGCTTGGTTTGCGCCTTTGCCGCCAGGAATGACCTGATAGTTACCGCCAATCAAGGTTTCACCCGGACGAGGGAACGAAGGAACTTGCAGTACGTGGTCAGCGTTAACGCTGCCTAAAACAATCAGTTGAGTCATGATACGAGCCTTATGATATATCGTATTTGAAAATGCATGGGTCTTTCTCATGGTGTTAAGTGCGCTCTCTTTTGTGAGCGGAATGAGAAACAGCGATGCACTGTCGGGGTTTGCTTTTGTTTGAGTCAGCGAGCCAATCAAAGCAGGGAGATAGGGAACTCCCTGCTTTATATCGCGTTACCTAGTAACGATTACTTAGCGATGATTTTTAGAGGTACTGGTACGTACTCGTCTACTGTTTCGCCTTTCAGTACTTTGTCTGCCATTTCGATACCTAGAGAACCGATTAGGTCAGGTTGTTGTGCAACTGTAGCGCCTAGTAGGCCGCGGTTAACAGCAGCGATGCCGTCGTCTGTGCCATCAAAGCCAACGATCATCACTTCTTTACCTGACGCTTGAACTGCGCGAAGTGCACCTAGTGCCATTTCATCGTTTTGAGCAAATACTGCTTGTACATCTGGGTTAGCTGCAAGCAAGTTTTCCATTACGTTCAGACCTTTAGTACGGTCGAAATCAGCAGGTTGGCTTGCAAGAAGCTCAAGGTCGCTGCCGTTTACTGCATTCATGAAGCCTTCACCACGTTCACGAGCTGCAGAAGTACCAGCAATACCTTCAAGTTGGATTACTTTCGCTTTTTCGCCCACTTTTTCCATGATGAAGTGACCTGCCATTTCACCACCGATTACGTTATCAGAAGCGATGTGGCTTACTACGTCACCACGGCTTGCACCACGGTCTAGTGTTAGTACTGGGATGTTTGAACGGTTAGCCATGCGAATTGCGTTAGACACGGCGTCTGAATCTGTTGGGTTGATCAGGATTGCCTTAACACCACGAATGGTTAGATCTTCAATGTTCGAAAGCTCTTTGCTTGGATCGTTTTGAGAATCAAGAACGATAAGCTTGTAGCCTAGCTCTTCAGCTTTCGCTTCTGCGCCATCTTTCATGGTTACAAAGAATGGGTTGTTCAATGTAGACAGAACGATTGCCATTGTATCTTGCGCCTGTGCAGACACAGATACTGTTGTAGAAAGAAGAGCAGCAGAAATAAGAGTCGCTAATTTTTTCATGGTGTAAGTCCTTTGTGTAGGGGGAGCTAAGAGGTGAGTCCTAGCTCGTTGTTACATTATTTATAGATTCTAATATTTTAAGGTAAAACAGGGTGTTACTTGTATTAACCTAGAGTGTGAATAGGTTTTATTTGTTTTTGTTGTCGACCAATACTGCCAGAAGAATAACCACTGCTTTTGCAATCATCTGGTAGTAAGAAGATACGTCTAGTAGGTTTAGGGCGTTGTTTAGGAAGCCGATAATCAGAGCACCAATCAATGTGCCCATGATACGGCCACGACCGCCAGCTAAGCTTGTCCCGCCAAGAACTACGGCTGCGATAGCGTCTAGCTCATAACCCATACCTGCGGTTGGTTGAGCAGATGACAAACGCGATGCCACGATGATGCCTGCCACTGCAGCTAGCAGACCACAGATTGCGTAAACACCGATTTTTACTTTGTCTACGTCGATGCCTGATAGGCGAGTTGCTGATTCGTTGCCACCCAGTGCGTAAACGTAGCGACCAAAGCGTGTGTGGTTAAGTAGGTACCATACTGCTGCGAATACCACGACCATGATCCATACTGGAACCGGTACACCCATTGCGTAGCCAGTACCGAACCAAGCGAATGCGTCTGCTGTGTCTGTGAAGCCTGTTGAAATAGGACGACCATCTGTGTAAACCATGGTTACGCCGCGAAGTAGTGTCATGGTGACAAGCGTTGCGATGAAGGCTTGAACCTTACCCTTAGCGATAATCACACCACTAATCGCACCTAATGCTGCACCTGCTACAAGAGCGGTTGGTACTGCGATCATCACAGGGATTTCCATGCCAATCATGCTGGCTGCGAACGCACCACAAAGCGCCAGTACAGAACCAACACTCAAGTCGATACCCGCGGTTAAGATAACCAGCGTCATACCTACAGCGATAATTGCGTTAACCGAGGTTTGGCGCAGAATGTTTAGGATGTTGTCGACAGTAAAGAAGTTCGGGTTTAAGAAAGAAACGACAACAATCAGGAAGATCAAAGCAATCAATGACTTTTGATCAATCAGCCACTCTTTGCTGATTAACGGTTTTTTCTTTGGAGCTTCAGTTGTTTTGCTCATGGTTTTAGTACTCATGCTGCGTCCTCGTTGATCTTTTTACCGACCGCACACGCCAGTAATAATTCTTGGTTTGCTTCTTTAGCATCAAATTCACCGCTTACACGGCCTTCATGCATCACCATGATGCGGTCACTCATTCCTAACACTTCTGGCATTTCAGATGAGACTAAAATGATGCTCATGCCGTCGGCTTTAAATTTATTAATGAGTTGGTAAATCTCTTTCTTAGCACCGACATCGACACCGCGCGTTGGCTCGTCGAGAATCAGTACTTTTGGTTTGGTCATCAAGCCCTTAGCGATAGCCACTTTCTGTTGGTTACCACCAGAAAGGTTGCCAATAATCTGTTCGCGAGTCGGGGTTTTGATGTTGAATAGCTTGATGAAGTCATCTACTGCAATCACTTCGTCTTTATGTTGGATTTGACCGCTCTTTGTCAGTAGGTCAAGCGAACATAACGACATGTTTTCTTTAACAGAAAGCCCTAGAACTAAGCCATCGCCCTTACGGTCTTCAGAGATGTAAGCAATGCCATTGGCCAAGCCGTCTTTCGGGCTTACAGGGTTGATGGTTTTGTTTTCTAGGTTGATGACGCCGCGTTCACTTGGAAGGGCACCGTAAATCACTTTCATCAGTTCGGTACGACCTGCGCCCATTAGGCCAGATACACCCAGGATTTCACCGCGTTTTAGCGTAAAGCTAACATCGTGAACACCAGAACCCGTCAGGCCAATCACTTCAAGACAAGTTTCACCGTGGCTCTGGCCGATACGTGGATATTGTTCCTCTAGCTTACGACCAACCATCATTTCGATTAGGCCATCTTCGTCGGTGTCTTTTACTTCACACTGACCAATGAACTTACCGTCACGAAGCACTGTGATGTCATCACAAATCTCGAAGATCTCTTTCAAACGGTGAGAGATGTAAACAATGCCACAGCCTTCATCGCGCAGTTCGTTAATCACCTTAAACAGAGATTCAGTTTCGGTATCGGTTAGCGCATCGGTTGGTTCATCCATGATGATGACTTTAGATTCAAACGATAGGGCTTTCGCAATCTCTACCATTTGCTGCTCACCAAGGCTCAACTGACCTAGAGGCGTTTTCGAGCTGTGTTTCACGTTAAGGCGTTTAAGTAGCTTGTCTGCTTCTTGGTACATCTCGTTCCACAAGATACGACCCATGGTGCCCGTGATTTCACGACCTAAGAAGATGTTCTCGGCGATGGTCAATTCAGGGATTAGATTCAGCTCTTGGTGAATGATGCTAATGCCTGCTTGTTGAGAATCACGTGGCTCTTTAAATGCAGCAGGTTTTCCTTGGTAGGCAATAGTGCCGCCGTCCAAGTGGTAGATGCCTGTCAGCACTTTCATAAGCGTTGATTTACCCGCACCGTTTTCACCCATTAACGCCATTACGCGTCCTGGATAAACGTTGAGGCTTGCCTTATCCAGTGCTTTCACACCAGGGAAGGCTTTCTCAATTGAGCTAAGTTCTAAAATGGCTTGAGTCATGTCGGTTCCTTTACTCGGGGCCAGTTGTATTTGATTATTCTGTCTATGTATTGTTTTTGGTTCAGTGATGACACTGAGCTGTCGTTGCGTTTTGCTTGAGCTAAAAGGTTACGCCAGCTTGGAAAATAACATTTGCGTATGGTGTGCATTCACCGGTGCGAATCACTGCACGGCTTTCATGCGTTCGCTGTTTGAATTCTTCATGAGTGATGTAAGTAATAGAAAGCGATTTGCCACAACGTGCTTCTTCTGTCTTGATTAAATCAATCAGCGCTGCGTGGTGCTCTGGGCTTACTTTCGCAAACTCTTCTGCAATCACAACGCCTTCGATTTGAGATTCATCCAGCATGGTTTTTACCGTTTGCTGAAAGCTTGGGACACCGTGAGTCAAAGCAAGATCAATACGAGTTACGTGGTCTGGAATCGGCAGGCCCGCGTCACAAATCGTGATTTCATCTGTGTGGCCAAGAGTCGCCACTAGGTAAGAGAGTTCAGAGTTTATTAAAGTACTTTTTTTCATATCACGACCTATCGAAAAATAACGCTTGATGGGTTGAGAACAACTCAAGAAAAGCCATCGAAACGTTTCGATAGTGATAATAGTGTCTGATTTATCATTTGCACGTTTGATTGTTTTAGAGTGTGATAATGATCATCGAAACGTTTCGATGGGGCGTTTTTTGGTGATCTTAGTCACCGCCATTGATTGCATAAATCCTTTTACGTGGGTTCAATCGATAGCGCATATCCGAACTTACTAATGGTAATGATCTGGACGTTGGATGCTCTTAATCGCGCGAACACATTGCGTAGGTTATAGACTACGTTTGCAAGAACATGTGGTGACGAGAGTTGTCCGTCCCAACACACATCAACAATATGCTCTCTTGAAATCGGTCTTCCCACATTTTCCAATAACAAGCAGAGCACTGCTAACAGGCGAGGGCGCAAAGTGATTTTGTTTCCTTGCTGGTTGGTAATCGTTCGAGCGTCGATATCAATGATTAAGCCGTTGAAGTCTATTGTGTGGTTCATCGTGTTTTCTGTTCGTCTTATTCTAAATTGTGGAGATTGAGCAAATTGGCCTGCTGTTGGAGCGGGTAATTATTTAAGTGTGCTAATGGTCGAAGTGGGCGGGTTAACTGACACGATCAGTGAGCCTATTACTTTTAAAGCCGAAGACAATACTTACCGATTAATTGCTGGTTACAAATTTAACCGCATTGTTTCGGTTGAAGCTCAATACACAGATTTTGGTGATATCGCCCTGAAAACGAAATCTGGTAATAAGGTTTTCACTTGGACACCTCAAATCTTTTCGGTAACGGCGAACCTCGGTTACACGTTTGATAATGGCATTCGTCCATTTGGCACTATCGGTCTGTCGACTATTGATCTAGACATGAAGCTTGCTGATGGCTCTCGCCCGTCAGGAGATGGTTTTGATGATTCGGGAGATGGCATCCGTATGGGTGTTGGTGTTGAATACACGCCACCTACAATGTCTTCGTTGAGCTTTCGCTTAGCATACGAAGCCGATGCTTTTGATATCGAAGATTACGAAAACGGACACAAGACAGAAGATACTGTTGTTCTGGACTCTTTCTACTTAGGCGCAATGTACACATTCTAAGTTTCACACTTTGCTAAACGGTAAATCGGTTTCTAAATGGGGCGTCGGTTAGCTCAACCCGTTTGGCTAAAGTGGAAGGCCGCAGTTTTTGACTGCGGCTTTTTTATGTTTAACTCTAGGCTTCACGAATATGAGCGGTAACAGACACGATGGCATGGTCCGTACTGAATTGGTCGTGTTCAAAGCTTGGATTGGTGAGGTGATGGTCTAACACTGTGTAGCTAGAGATCTCCATCAAACTAGACGAGTTCTGACAATCAAACTCGTTCGACATCAAAATGTAGTCCAGTACAGACCCAGATGCGCCGTAGTAATGGGTTGGCTTACGCTGTTCAAGCAAATCTTCTTCATGTAGCTGATGGTAAAGATCCCAGCTGTCTTTTAATCGAAAGTGGGATAGCCAATGCTTGCTGTTTTCGTCTCGGTTGATTGAGTAACTCAACAGCCCTTTAAACTCATCATTAAATAGAGGCTTATTAAAATCACCCATCAACACAACAGGTTGATCGGTTTGGTAGCGTTGGTTGGTGATGTATTGATGCAGCATCTGAGCTTCTAGGCCGCGTTGGGCACTGGATAGCCAAGAGCCAAGCCGTTCTTGGTGAAAACGAGTGAGCGTGTCACTTTGTGGTTTTGCACCTTGCTGAGCGTTGTTCGTATCGACAGATTCTGCTTTTGGTTCTGTCGGACGTTGTGATTTGAAGTGCACCACATAACAGTCGGTTGAACCTAAATGGGGTAACGTAATCGTCGCGTGAACAGGTGTTCTGTTGAATGAGAATTTGTCGCCAAGGTTGAATGCTGTCAGTAACGTCGAATCTGGCGTAACAGGCTGAACGTTTTCAATCGGGTAACGGGAAGCAATACCAACGACAGGTGAGGTGTATAGGTAATCATCTTCAACGTGTGCGCTATCGACCACTGCAAAGTATGGATAACCTAGGTCGTTCATCAATTGCTCTAAAGACTGCGGGCTAAATATCTCTTGGAAGCCAATCACATCGCAATCTAATGAACGAATCGCTTCAGCCATCCAATGTTGCTTCTTCTGCCATTCTTCGAAGCTGTAGATGTTCTCAAAATCATAATAAGCATTCGGTGGCTCGAGATAGTTCAGAAGGTTGAACGTTGCGAATGTTATTTGGTTTGGTTTGTTCAAAGTGTCATTCCATTTAGACCTAGGCAGCAAGGATACTCCAGTAAAAGTATAGTTTGTTGATTATTTAGAACCTAAACTTCAATTTAGAAGCGAATCAAAGGAAATCTAAGCTGTGGAGGCTTGTGTCATTCAGGCTAAGCAATCAAAGCTCACTGCATCCAATAACTTCGAGTGGTGACGAGTAATTTGTAAATAAACCGTCAGAGATAGAGTGCTGATGGTTTTATTAGTTATTACATGATGTTAGATTTGAACCTATACTTGATTTAACGGCATGCATTCAAAGCCGATAAATCAACTTGAATATAGAATTCATGACATTTGAAGGGAGAGTCAAATGGGAACAGTTTTTCTACGCAAAGCCTCGCAACGCACTCAGTTTTTCAGGTTTAATTTGAAGTCATGTGCAATCATGTTGCCGCTTATTGCTTTACAACCCTCCGTTACTTACGCTTCTGAAACCCAATCAACTCCTGCTGTCACCGTTATTGAAACCACACAACTGGTTGGTTTTGGTGAAGCAAAATATCCAGCCGATTTCACTCACTTCGATTACGTTAATCCTGATGCGCCAAAGCAGGGCAAAGTGACCTATGGCAGCATAGGTACGTACGATAGCTTTAATCGATTCGGTTCCCGCGGCGTTGCTGCAAGTTATACCGGAGAGATTTACGATACCTTGATGTTTTCTCCGAGTGACGAGATTGATGCGTACTATCCATTGATCGCTTCAAAGGTTCGCTACTCCAGTGATTTCACTTGGATGGAAATCGACATCAACCCAAATGCTAAATTCCAAGATGGCGAGCCTATCACTGCGCATGATGTTGCCTTTACTTTTGACAAGTTCTCAACCGAGGGCGTGCCTCAGTATCGTGTGTATTACAAAGAGATTAAGTCAGTAAAAGCGGTCTCTGATTTGGTTGTTCGTATTGAAATGAACAGTCCAAACCGCGAAAAACTGTTTAGCTTCGCGCAAAGCACTCGTGTATTGCCGAAACATTTCTGGAAAGACAGAAAGCTGTCTGAGCCTCTAAGTGAGCCACCAGTCGGTAGTGGTCCTTATAAGATCATCAGCTACAAATCAGGCCAAAGTGTTACCTATGGTCTAGATGAAAACTACTGGGCAGCAGACCTACCAGTTAACGTTGGTCGCAATAACTTCAAGCAGGTGCAATACGATTACTACCGTGACGACACGGTAATGTTGGAAGCGTTCAAAGCAGGGGAGTTCGATCTTCGAACCGAGAATTCGGCTAAGTTCTGGGCTAACTCTTATACGGGCGCGAACTTCGATAAAGGCTACATCATTAAAGAAGAGATCAACCACGAGAAGCCTGAAACGACTCAAGGTTTCGTCTTCAACATTCAATCACCTGTGTTCTCGGATCCTAAAGTGCGTGAAGCGTTAACCTATGCGATGGACTTTGAGTGGATGAACAAGAACATGTTCTATGGTCAGTACAAACGTACTCGCAGCTACTTCCAAAACACAGACTATGAAGCGAAAGGCTTACCAAGCGAAGCGGAAGTCGAGTTGTTGTCTCAATACAAAGATCAGATTCCACCGCGAGTTTTCACCGAAGAATTCCAACCACCCGTCACCGATGGTAGCGGTCGTATTCGTAGCCAAATGCGTACCGCTTTCAAATTGTTGAAAGAAGCGGGTTGGGTGCTGAAAGACAAAGTCATGACCAACGAAAAGACTGGCAAGCCGATGTCATTTGAGTTGTTGATTTACAGCCCAACCACGGAACGTATCGCAACGCCGGTTCAAAAGAACCTTAAGCGCATGGGTATTGAGATGAAGATCCGTACCATCGATACCACTCAATACATCAAGCGCTTGCGTGATCGTGATTTCGACATGGTTTCGTCGTCATTTTCCGCAAACCCTTATCCTAGCCCGAACTTAATGATCGTTTGGAACTCTAACTACATTGATTCTACTTACAATACTGCAGGTGTTATCGATCCAGTGGTTGACGCGTTAACAGAAGAAATTGCGCGTAACCAACAGCACCCTGAAAAGCTTCTTACACTAGGTCGTTCACTAGACCGAGTATTGCAGTGGAATTTCTACAACATCCCGCAATGGCACGTTGGCGAGTATCGCGTAGCAATGTGGGACAAGTTTGAGCGTCCAGATGTATTGCCTAAATACGATTTAGGTATCGATACATGGTGGATTTCAGAAGAGAAGGCGGCTTTGCTTCCTGAAAAACGTCGCTAGGAGTTAGTTAGCATGGCCGCGTATATATTTCGACGTTTATTGTTGGTGATCCCCACGCTGTGGGCGATCATCACCATCAACTTTTTCATCATCCAGATAGCGCCTGGAGGCCCGGTAGAGCAAGCTGTTGCTCAATTAGAAGGGCATAACTCTGGCATTATGGAGCGTTTTTCTGGTGGTGGACAAGAAGTTGATTTAAGTGAAAGTGATCAAGCGTCTGCCAGTGGCTATAAAGGCTCACGCGGGCTTGATCCTGAAGTGGTTGAAGAGATCAAAAAGCAGTTTGGTTTTGATAAGCCGATTCACGTTCGCTACTTCGACATGTTGAAAAACTACGCGACCTTTAATTTCGGTGAAAGCCTGTTTAAGGGTGGTAACGTGATTGATTTAATCATCGAGCGTTTACCTGTCTCCATTTCCTTAGGGTTGTGGAGTACGTTAATCATCTATGTGATTTCGATACCCTTAGGCATTATGAAGGCGATACATCACGGCTCTCGCTTTGATATTTGGTCGAGCGCGGTGGTGATTGTCGGCTACGCGGTGCCGGGCTTCTTGTTTGCGATTATTCTGATTATCTTGTTTGCAAGCGGTAACTACTTCAGTTGGTTCCCATTGCGAGGGCTTGTGTCGAGTAACTTCGACCAGCTCAACTGGTATCAGCAAATTGGCGACTACTTCTGGCACTTGGCGTTGCCCATTTTCGCCATGGTTATCGGTGGATTCGCCACGCTCAGCATGCTGACCAAAAACTCCTTCCTTGATGAAATCAATAAGCAATATGTGGTGACGGCGCGAGCGAAAGGCTTGGACGAGAGCAGTATTCTCTACAAGCACGTTTTCCGTAACGCCATGTTGATTATTATTGCGGGTTTCCCAAGTGCATTTATTAGTATTTTCTTCACGGGTTCTATGTTGATTGAAGTGATGTTCTCACTCGAAGGCATTGGCCTGCTCGGTTTTGAATCGACCATTCAACGAGATTACCCAGTGGTGTTCAGTTCTCTCTATATCATGACCTTGCTTGGCTTGGTGCTGAGCATTATCTCCGACCTGACGTATACCTGGGTTGATCCTCGAATTGATTTTGAAGCGCGTTAATGGCGAACGAATAACAAGGTATTGATAATAAATGTTTAACAACCCTTTAGCTGAAGCTCGTTGGTTACGTTTTAAAGCAAACAAGCGTGGTTTTATCTCCCTTTGGATATTTACCATCTTGTTTGGCTTGAGCCTGTTCGCTGAGATCATTGCCAATGATAAACCACTCTTGGTTTCTTATGATAATCAGTGGTTTGTGCCTGTTATCAATGAATATGCCGAGACGGAGTTTGGTGGTGAGTTTGAAACCGAGGCCGACTACAAAGACCCGTATGTTATCGAGCTCATTGAAGACAACGGTTACATCGTGTGGCCAATCATTCCGTTTAGCTACGACACAATAAACTTCGATATTTCAGGTGCGGTGCCATCGGAGCCCGATTCGGTGAACTGGTTAGGGACTGATGATAAGGGGCGAGATGTATTAGCTCGTATCATTTATGGCTTCCGTATTTCCGTTCTATTTGGTTTTATTCTGACCATTGTATCGAGCGTGATTGGTGTCGTGGTTGGCGCAACACAAGGCTACTACGGTGGCTGGGTTGATCTATTCGGACAACGCTTCATTGAAGTCTGGTCTGGTATGCCGACCCTGTTCTTGCTGATTATTTTGTCGAGTTTTATTGAGCCGAATTTCTGGTGGTTGCTCGGGATTATGGTGCTGTTTAGTTGGATGAGTTTAGTCGGCATCGTGCGAGCGGAATTTTTACGCTGCCGAAACTTCGATTATGTGCGAGCCGCGCAAGCCATGGGTGTTGATGACAAACGTATTATGCTTCGTCACATGTTACCTAACGCGATGGTTGCATCGTTAACCATGATGCCGTTTATTCTTTCAGGCTCGGTGACCACACTGACTTCGTTAGACTTCTTGGGCTTTGGTCTTCCTGCGGGTTCGCCTTCGTTAGGCGAGTTGTTGGCGCAAGGTAAAGCTAACTTACAAGCGCCTTGGCTTGGCATTTCTGCCTTCGTCGTGCTTTCACTGATGCTTACGTTACTGGTCTTCGTTGGTGAAGCGGTGCGTGATGCTTTCGACCCGCATCAACAGAAGTAAGGATAGGTTATGACTTCAAATACAACGCCTGCTTCTCCGGTTTTGACCATAGATAAACTGTCTGTCGGTTTCGGGCGAAAAAACTCGATAGAGCAAGTGACACAAGATGTCTCTTTAGAAATATACAAAGGTGAGACATTAGCGCTGGTGGGTGAGAGTGGTTCCGGAAAATCGGTCACGGCTAACTCGATTTTAAAGCTGTTACCAAAAGGCTCGTCTCATTACTTAAACGGTAAGATCAATTTCTCTGGCACCGATATTCTGAGTTGTTCTGAAAGACAGCTACGTGGGATTCGTGGTGGTCGTATTGGAATGATCTTCCAAGAGCCTATGGTTTCCCTAAATCCGCTTCATCGAATTGGAAAACAGCTTGTTGAAACCTTAGCAATTCATCGTGGTATGCGAACCAACAAAGCACAAGCCTTGGCGATAGAGTGGCTTTCAAAGGTTGGCATTCGCTATCCTGAGCAAAAGATTTCAGCCTATCCGCACGAGCTATCTGGTGGAGAACGCCAGCGCGTGATGATCGCGATGGCACTGATTAATGAACCAGAGTTGCTTATCGCTGATGAACCGACAACCGCATTGGATGTATCGGTACAAGCGCAGATCCTCGACCTTCTAAAAGACCTGCAACAAGAGCTCGGTATGGCAATGCTTTTCATTACTCATGACTTGAGTATCGTTCGTAAGATTGCCGACAGAGTAGCAGTAATGAAAGATGGTCGCTTGGTCGAAAGTAACGACTGTCATACCCTGTTTAACGCGCCTGCTCACCCTTACACTCAAAAACTTATTAACTCTGATCCGAAAGGTTTGCCCGTTCCTGTGTCACCCGAAAGCAAACCGCTACTCGATGTAAATCAACTTCGTGTTTGGTTCCCGATCACGGGCGGTTTATTCAAGCGCACCATTTCTCATGTTAAAGCTGTGACCGACATGGAGTTCACTTTGAAGAAAGGGCACTCAATCGGTTTGGTTGGCGAAAGTGGTTCTGGTAAATCGACGACCGGTATGGCGATACTTAAGCTGGTAGATAGTGAAGGGTCAATCACCTACTCGAGTGAACAGCTTCAAGGTTTAGATCGAAAACAGATGCTTCCGTTTAGAAGCCGTATGCAAGTAGTCTTTCAAGACCCGTTTTCTGCGCTAAACCCGAGAATGTCGGTCGCTCAGGTGATTGGCGAAGGTTTGTTAGTGCATCAACAATTGGATGAGCACGAACTCGACCAACGCATCTGTGACGTAATGAAAGAGGTCGACCTCGACCCTGAAACTCGTCATCGTTACCCTAACGAGTTTTCTGGCGGGCAGAGGCAACGTATCGCGATTGCACGTGCTTTGATTTTAAAGCCAGAGTTTATCTTGCTCGATGAACCAACATCGTCACTCGACAGAACTGTACAAGCGCAAGTGTTGGATTTGCTGAAGTCACTTCAAGAAAAGTATGGCCTCACGTATCTATTCATAAGCCATGACCTAAATGTCGTGAAATCCTTGTGTCATTACACCATCGTCATGAAAGCTGGCGAGGTAATAGAGAAGGGCGACACTGAGACTTTGTTTGGTAATCCGCAGCATGAATATACTAAGCAGTTGGTGAGTCTTTCGAATGTTGGTGGTGTTTTATAACGCAGAGGGTTTGTTTAAAACAAATGGGCTCTGGTTGAATTCAACATGGTCATTTCGTTGTTTTAAGATTACACTGCGCCCAATATTTCAGAAGTACATATTTAGGTAGAGGTCACCATGGACCAAGAACATTACGAAGACGCTGATTACGAAGGCCAAGAGCTGGGCGAAGAAGGCGAAGAGATTGAAATTGAAGCAATTGGTATTGATGTTTCATCACAGCCAATCGAACTCTACAAAGTGTTTAAAATTGCTAACTTAGTGAGTGGTGGCGGTGAAGCTAAACACATCATCTCTGAAGGCTACGTAGCGGTAAATGGTGAGCTGGAAACGCGTAAGCGTCGTAAAATGTACGATGGCGACTTCTTTGAATTCAACCAAGAATACTATGTAGTGGTGTGTGATCAGCCAGTACAAGAAGAATCAGAAAAGCCGAAAAAGAAAGAAACGCCTAAAAAAGAGAACAAGGCGAAGAAAGGTCAGTCTAAAAAGGATTCTAAGAAGAAGGAATCTAAGAAAAGCAAAGCAGAAATGCTAAGCGCAAAGGCTGAACCAAAGAAAGAGAAAAAAGAGAAGAAACCGAAAAAGAAAGCGGATACGCCAAAGCCAACACGTGATGACAAAAGCGGCCGTAATTCGATTGAGTTCTTCTAAGTTATAGCTCTAACCTACTGATCTAAAGCTATTCTTTCAAAACGCAAGCAACCTTAGACTTAGGTTTACGTTAAGAAAATATCAAAAGGCTCACTATTTAGTGAGCCTTTTTTGTTGGTGAAATTTAGCTTCTGGTCTAATTTCCTTTTTGATGAGCCACAAACTCTACAAACCTATCCCTGAGTGGGTTGTCACTCTCTCCATTCCAGATTAACCCGACAGGCCAAGTCGCGTGTTCACCTTCTAACGCAATGAATTCCACATCGGTGTTACTAATGTACTGCGCACTGCTGGGTACGATGGTGAAACCGATATTGGCCGAAACCAAGGCAAGCAGGGTGAGGATATCATCGGCTTCTTGTGTCTTAGATAAGTCGATTTTATTGGCAAGACAATATTGTTGAATCTGTCTGTCTAATCCGGGGCCACGGTGCTGAGCCAATTTTAGATAAGGCCATTTCGATAACTCAAAGAGAACCTGATCGTTACCTGGCGCTTGCTTGAGAATATGTTTGTGAACCGCAATCACAAGCGAATCATTGAAAAGCGTTAGGCTCTTTAAATCCGAGGAGTCGGGTATTCGATTGAAGCTGATATCGAGTTCATGGCTCAATAGCTCGTCGGTCTGCTGCTTAGAAGGTGTGTCATTTAAGGTGATGTGAACGTCTGGGTACTGTTGTTTATAGGCGGCAATCAGTTTAGGTGCTTCGTGATAATTAGATACGCCAAAACCAATGTTCAAATGCCCCTGAGTTCCATTCACTACGGAGCCTGAAAGCTGCTCAAACGCTTGCATTGAATGAACCAAACGTTGGGCTTCGGGTAGTAAGGTTTTACCTGCGTGTGTCAGTTCTGCGCCGTTCCTGCCGCGAGAAAACAGACTCGCTCCTATATTGGATTCCAGTCGTTGAATCTTTTTGGTCAGTGCCGACTGAGTAATGTAGAGCTGCTCTGATGCCAAACGGTAATTGCCCGATTTAGCGAGCTGACAAAATGCCTTCAGTAGATCAAATTCCATTCCAAATGCTCATTGAATTGAGAATATGTTTCATTATATGGAATTGAATTGATTTTTTATACTAGGTTCATACCAATCAGATAAAGCAAAGCTTGAGGACCAATCATGAAGAAAGACATCAAAGTAGCGTCGATTCAATTTAACCACCACGCAGGTGATAAGGCGTATAACTTATCGGTTATAGAGCAATATGTTCAAAAGGCTGCGGACAGTGGCGTGGAGATCGTCAGTTTCCCAGAGATGTGCATTACCGGTTATTGGCATGTGTCTGCTTTGTCTCGCGATGAAATTGAAGTGCTAGCGGAACCTGTACCGAACGGTGAATCCACTCAAAAATTAGTTTCACTGGCAACGCAATTTGGCATGAGCGTTGGCGCAGGCTTGATAGAGCAGGGTACTGATGGCGAATTATACAACACTTATGTGTTCGCGATGCCCAATGGTGAAGTACAAAAACATCGCAAATTGCACACTTTCGTAAGCCCATATATGAGTAGCGGCGATCAATACACGGTGTTCGATACGCCGCATGGCTGCAAAGTCGGTATCTTGATTTGTTGGGATAACAACTTGGTTGAGAACGTTCGAATCACCGCATTGAAAGGCGCCGATATTTTGATTGCGCCACACCAAACGGGCGGTTGTCATTCACGAAGCCCGAATGCGATGAAGCGAATTGACCCTGAATTATGGTTTAACCGAGATGAAAACCCAGAGGCGATTCGTGCTGAAATGCAGGGCAAGAATGGCCGCGAGTGGTTAATGCGTTGGTTGCCTGCAAGAGCGCACGACAACGGTATGTTTGTGGTGTTTAGTAATGGTGTCGGCGTTGATATGGATGAAGTAAGAACAGGCAATGCGATGATCCTCAGCCCTTATGGTGAAATCATTGCTGAGACCGATAGTGTTGATAACGACATGGTGATTGCAGAGCTAAAAGCAGAAGAGTTAGACATGTGTACTGGTAGACGCTGGATTCGTGGCCGTAAGCCAGAGTTATATCATTCACTCACACAACCTCTTGGTCATGAACTTGATCCACACCAAGCGCGCTTTGCAGAGAAGTAATGTTGTAAGCTCAGGTGAAAAAGGATGTATTAGTAGCGGTTAAAAGGGTGGGGAAGTTGAAAGAGAAGTGAGGGTTTCTGATGTAGTCTACCCACTTAAATCATGTTTAAGTGGGTAGACTATTTACACATCAAGTATCGAGCATCTAAGTTCTATTCTCAGTGTCTTGTGTGAGAAGAAGTTAGCTCTGATGCACGTAACTGAGCAACGGCTTTCGCTAGTTCTAGCTGAGCTTGTGCAAAGTTAATGTCTATGTTGCCCTTGTTGATATTCTCTAGAGCGGCATATTTCGCTTCTTCTGCGCGAGCGCGGTCAATGTCTTTACCATGCAAGGCCGTGTCGGCTAATAACGTAACCACATCCGGCTGAACTTCCAGCATCCCACCAGAGACATACAGCACTTGGCCTTCTGATTTAGGGTCTGTAACAAACACGGTTACGCCCGGTTTGATCTTACTGAGAAGCGGAGAGTGACCGGGGCGAATCCCCAGTTCACCGTCAGCGCCAGAAACGGCTAGGGCATACGCTGGACCTGAAAACAGCGTACCTTCCGCACTTACAATATTAAGTTGAAATGTATTATCTGTAATTCCGATAGCCATGGTGCACCTACCTCTTAGAGTGATTTTGCTTTGTTAAGCACTTCGTCGATAGAGCCACAGTACAAGAATGCTTGTTCTGGGATATCGTCATATTCACCGCTTAACAGACCTTTAAAGCCTCTTAGTGTTTCGCTTAGCGGTACAAAGACACCTTTCTGACCAGTAAACACTTCGGCTACGTGGTAAGGCTGCGTTAAGAAACGTTCAATCTTACGAGCGCGAGATACGGTCTGTTTGTCTTCAGTAGACAGCTCATCCATACCAAGAATCGCGATGATGTCTTTTAGCTCTTTGTAGCGTTGCAGCGTTGTTTGTACTTTTTGTGCAATGTCGTAGTGCTCTTGGCCTACGATCAGCGGATCTAACTGACGTGACGTTGAATCTAACGGGTCAATCGCAGGGTATAGACCCAGTGCCGCGATGTTACGAGACAGTACAACGGTCGCATCTAAGTGAGCAAAGGTTGTTGCTGGCGATGGGTCAGTCAAGTCATCCGCAGGTACGTATACTGCTTGGATAGAGGTGATAGAGCCTTGTTTTGTTGACGTGATACGCTCTTGAAGTACGCCCATCTCTTCAGCCAGTGTTGGTTGGTAACCTACTGCTGAAGGCATACGACCTAGCAGAGCTGATACTTCTGTTCCCGCAAGCGTGTAACGGTAAATGTTATCAATGAACAACAGTACGTCACGACCTTCATCACGGAAGCGCTCAGCCATAGTTAGGCCTGTAAGTGCTACACGTAGACGGTTTCCCGGTGGCTCGTTCATTTGACCGTAAACCATGGCTACTTTGTCTAGTACACCTGCTTCTTTCATCTCGTAGTAGAAGTCGTTACCTTCACGAGTACGCTCACCTACACCGGTAAACACAGAAAGACCTGAGTGGGCTTTGGCGATGTTGTTGATAAGCTCCATCATGTTGACGGTTTTACCTACACCAGCACCACCGAACAGACCAATTTTACCACCCTTAGCGAATGGACAGATAAGGTCGATAACCTTAACGCCTGTTTCTAGAAGCTCAGTGCTGTTTGCTTGTTCTTCATAAGAAGGGGCTTCACGGTGAATCTCGTAGTTTTCTTTCTGACCGATTTCACCACACTCATCGATAGGTTGACCAAGCACGTTCATGATACGGCCTAGCGTTTCTTCGCCGACAGGAACCGTGATTGGAGAGCCTGTGTTTTCAACCGTTAGGCCACGACGTAAGCCATCTGACGTACCCATTGCAATACAACGAACGATATTGCTACCCAGTTGTTGTTGTACTTCCAATACTAACGAGCTTGCTTCGTCGCTAGTCACTTTCAATGCATCATAAACGCGTGGGCTGTTGCCGCCGCTGAACTCGACGTCAACCACCGCGCCGATTACTTTAACTATTTTTCCAACACTCATTCTTAAATCCTCAAATTCTGTTCTTGACCCAGTCTTTTCTAGCCCTAGACAGCTTGGGCACCTGAGACTATTTCACTCAGCTCTTGGGTAATGGCAGCCTGACGCGCCTTGTTGTAGACCAACTGCAAGTCATCAATGAGTTGGCCTGCGTTATCAGTCGCCGCTTTCATAGCGACCATTCGGGCTGCTTGCTCACAGGCAATGCTCTCAACAATGCCTTGATACACTTGCGATTCGATGTATCGATGTAACAGTTCTGAGAGTATGTCTTTGGGTGCTTGCTCATAGATGTAGTCCCAACGACGCGCTTTTTTAGGCTCACCACCTTCCTCAGAATCCGAAGGGTGGGGGAGCAACTGCAAGGTCGTTGGCGCTTGAACCATGGTGTTGACGAACTGGTTGTAAACGAGATACAAGCTATCGATTTTACCTTCGTCGTAATGCCCGAGCATCGCATTCACCGTACCTAAGATGTCTTCTAACTTAGGTGTATCGCCAAGACCTGACGTTTGTGCAATAACGTTGCCGCCGCGTTGGAAGAACGAGATAGCCTTAGATCCCACTAAGGTTGTTTCTACCTCGACTCCCTTGGTGCGCCATTGCTCCATTTCTTCTAACACTTTCTTGAACAAGTTTGAGTTCAAGCCACCACACAAGCCGCGATCGGACGAGATAATGATGTAAGCGACACGCTTAGGTTCACGCTGTTGCAGGTAAGGGTGCTGGTACTCCAGGGAACCCGATGCAACATGAGAGATAACTTTTCGCATGTTCTCGGCGTAGGGGCGAGTTAGCGTCATGTTGTCTTGAACCTTGCGCATCTTACTTGCTGCAACCATTTCCATTGCGCTAGTGATTTTCTGAGTGTTACTAACACTGGCTATCTTGGTGCGAATTTCTTTAGTACTTGCCATAATCTGCTCCTATTTGTTTTGATTTCCAGCTAACAAACCGGAGCACTTACCAAGCTTTCATCCCAACAAAACCTTCTAGGATCTCTTTAAGAGCACCGTCGATTTCGTCATTGTAATCGCCTGTCGCGTTGATTTTTTCGAACAACGCAGGGTTCTGACCTTTGGCATAAGCAATCAGCTCTTCTTCAAAACGGGCAATGTTGTTTAGCTCAACACCGACCAAGTAGCCTTTCTCTGCTGCGTAGATAACCGTTGCTTGCTCAGCGACTGACATTGGAGAGTATTGTTTTTGCTTCATTAATTCGGTAACACGCTCACCATGGTCTAGCTGTTTGCGCGTCATCTCATCTAAGTCAGAAGAGAACTGAGCAAAGGCCGCCAGCTCGCGATATTGAGCTAATGAAGTACGGATACCACCAGACAGTTTCTTGATGATCTTGCATTGCGCCGCACCACCCACACGAGATACCGAGATACCTGGGTCTACTGCAGGACGTAAGCCTGAGTTAAACAATTGGGTTTGAAGGAAAACCTGACCATCGGTGATTGAGATTACGTTGGTTGGTACAAACGCTGATACGTCACCCGCTTGAGTTTCAATGATCGGAAGCGCCGTTAATGAGCCAGTTTGACCTTTCACTTCACCGTTAGTGAACTTCTCTACATACTCTGCATTCACTCGTGCTGCACGTTCTAGAAGGCGTGAGTGAAGGTAGAATACGTCGCCAGGGAAGGCTTCACGACCCGGTGGGCGTTTCAATAGCAACGAGATTTGACGGTAAGCAACGGCTTGTTTTGATAGGTCATCATAGATGATCAGTGCATCTTCACCGCGGTCACGGAAGTATTCACCCATGGTGCAACCCGCATAAGGGGCTAGGTATTGAAGCGCTGCAGACTCTGATGCTGATGCCACGACTACGATGGTGTTTTTAAGCGCATCGTGGTCTTCGAGTTTACGAACCACGTTAGCGATAGTGGAGGCTTTTTGGCCAATCGCTACATACACACATTTGATGCCAGAATCTTTCTGATTGATGATCGCATCGATAGCTAACGCTGTTTTACCCGTCTGACGGTCACCGATGATAAGTTCACGTTGACCACGACCGATTGGCACCATGGTATCAACCGCTTTATAACCAGTTTGAATAGGTTGATCAACAGACTTACGTTCGATTACACCCGGTGCAATCACTTCTACAGGGTCGAGTCGGTCACAACTCACTGGGCCTTTGCCATCGATTGGCTCGCCTAATGTGTTGACTACACGACCAAGAAGTCCGTTACCTACAGGTACTTCTAAGATACGACCTGTACCTTTCACTTTCATACCTTCAGAGAGGTCAGTGTAGGGGCCCATAACCACCGCACCTACTGAGTGGGTATCGAGGTTAAGTGCGAGTGCGTATTTGCCACCTGGTAGCTCAATCATCTCGCCTTGCATAACATCAGCAAGGCCATTGATTGTGATGATGCCATCACGAACCGATACGATAGTGCCTTCATTGCGAGCCTCGGTGCTCACATTAAATTTCGAGATGCGTTCTTTGATTAGATCGCTGATTTCATTTGAATTTAATTGCATAATTGTTACCTATCTCGCGTGAAGTTGATGAGCCAATCGGTCAATTGATGTGTTTAAAGAACCATCGATAACGGTTTCACCCGCTTTGATGACCATTCCACCCACTAACGTGTCATCAATAACCTGCTTCATTTCAACCTGACGCTCTAATTTCTTCTCAAGTGCAGCTGTTAGTGACGTAACTTGATCCTGTGTCAGCATTTCTGAACTGGTGACAGTGACAGGCACTACACGTTCATGTTCGTCCTTTAGCTCGCAGTACAATTCAAATAGGTCTCTTACAACAGAAAGGCGGCCGTTCTCGGCCAAGACTCGAATAAGATTAATGACGTGGTCATCAACGAGTCCTTGGCAAATATGAATGATGAGGTTTGCCAGCTCTTCTGTTTGGTGTGTAGAAGCACCTTCTGCTGAAGAAATCTGACTAGCGATCGTTTCTTCTTCCGCGACAGCCACAAGAATGGACAGCATTGAGTGCCACTCTTGTAACTGGTTTTCACCTAAAGCAAATTCAAACGATGCTTTGGCGTAGGGATGAGCAATATTGGTGTAATCTGACATATTGCCTCTCCTTAGAGTTCGCTAATCATTTGGTCAACTAGCGCTCGGTTCGTTGCGGAATCTAGGTTTTTGCTAATCAGTTTCTGTGCACTTTGAATTACTGCGTCTGCCATATCTGCCTGAAGTTCACGGCGTATCTTTTGGCGTTCGCCTTCTAGCTCAGCTCTACCTTGTTCTAAGATGCGTGCCTTTTCTTGCTCGGCTTCTTGTTGCGCTAAGCTGATGATTTCATTGCGGCGTTTTCGGCCCTGTTCAACCAGTTCAGTCACATCTTTTCTTGCATCTTCGATGAGTTGCGCGCCATTTGATTTTGCTAGTTCTAGCTCTTTCGCAGCGTTCTCTGAGTGGCGTAAACCATCAGCGATTTCTTTTTGGCGCTCGTCTAACATCGCGGTGAGAGGGGGCCATACATATTTCATGCAGAGCCAAACAAAAATCACGAATGAGATTGCTTGTCCAAACATGCTTGCATTTAAGTTCATACCTTCCTCACTAAATCTTGATTATTTACAAATCGATCTTTCAAAGCGGTTTGATTAAGCCACGGCGAAGATGATGTATAGACCGATACCAACACCGATCATCGGTACTGCATCCACAAGACCCATCATGATGAAGAATTGAGTACGAAGCATTGGAGTAAGGTCTGGTTGACGCGCAACACCTTCAAGGTATTTACCTGCTAAGTTACCAATACCAGATGCTGCACCTGCTGCACCTAAACCGATCAGTAATGCACCTGCTACATATAAAACTGCGCTTACGATATCCATTTGTATCTCCGATAAATAATTTGTTAGTTAAATTTTTTAGTTATTAATTAGTGGTGTTCTTCTGTTGCCATACCTAAATAAACAACGGTCAGTACCATAAATATAAATGCTTGCAAGAATACGATTAATATGTGGAATAGTGCCCAAGGAACACTCAGTGCCCATTGCATCCACCATGGCATTAATGCGATCAGAATAAATATCATCTCACCTGCATACATGTTTCCAAATAATCGTAAGCCTAGTGATATAGGTTTTGAAATTAATGTTATTAATTCAAGAACTAAGTTAACAGGGTATAAAAGAGGGTTATCAAATGGCTGCGTAGTAAGCTCTTTGATAAAGCCTTTCAATCCTTTATTTTTAAATGTATAAGTCAACAGTAAGATAAATACACCGAGTGCCATCGACATTGGAATATTTACGTCCGCCGTTGGTAGATCTCTAAAGTGTTCTAGACCCATTGCACGACTTAATGCTGGTATGAAATCTATTGGTAATAAATCGACCGCGTTCATTAACAACACCCAAACAAAAGTGGTTAATGCCAGTGGCCCTATTAATTTATCCTCCGCTTGAAAAATCTCTTTTACTAGGTTGTTTACAAAATCAAATATCAGTTCGATAAAACATTGAAATCGACCTGGAACACCGCTGGTGCCCTTAGTCACTACGTATCGAAAAGCTCCAATAAACAGTAAACCCGTAATCCAAGATACCAACATCGAGTCGATATTGAACGCCCAGAAACCATCACCTGTAGTTAAGAAGGTTAAGTGATGCTCTATGTATTCGTGAGCGGTAGTTACTTGATCCATACTACACGTACTCCGATCTTGTAGAGGCAGTAATAAATGGTGTTAAGAAGTACCCAACCATAGTGAGAATATATGCGTACAATATTACTGGGTTATCCAATTTGAAAAACTGGAACGCCAAGATAAACATTAAGAACGTATAAGTTATTTTCACGACACGACTCATTTGCATTAAGTCACGTAAACTATAATTAGGGTTCTTGCGCACCTTTAGGCTTGCATATATAAAACCAAACAGCGGAGGTAGCATCGCAATAACGATACCCAAAGCCGACGATTCCATATCTACTTTATTACCAAAAAACACTTCATATAAAACTACACCGACGGCTAATACTACTTGGCAGAGAACAACTCTTTTAGCAGCGACAAGAATGTCACCACTTATTCCGTTAAGCCTCATAATAAAACCTTATATTTAACAGTGTAAGCTCATATAAAACACAGTTTGAATATGTCTTGCTACTCGCATTTACTTGTTAATAAAACTTTGCTTGTTAACAAAGAGATAATCTTGCTGGTTTTATATCTCCTGACGAAATAGAACGATATAAACTAATTCGCTCTCGTTTCGACAAAATATAAACTACGCCTAAAATTATGTGATCAAAACGACAAATATCGACATCAATAATTCCATTTTTGAAATGGGTGTTTTCCATTTATGAAAGTAATAATTCTGTCACTATAATCATGAATATTTCAGATGATTTACTGATAACTTTAAGTATTGATAACTGCTCGAATAAATCAGGGTCAAGCCAAGTGTGTTGAAGGCAATCAATTTATATTTTTCAGACACTTAAATTAACTTTTCATCAGAGGTAGAGTCGGACTCTAGATGTGTTAATTCATCACTATTTGGTTATTTATAGCGAGCAGCGTGCGCTTATTAACGCGGGAATATATATTTTTTATCTATTACTCATGAAGCGTGGAAAAACTGTGCCACATCAATGGTTATCCGCATTTTTGTTACTCATCGAGGTATTTATGGGCGGTTAGATTGGATGGTAAGGGGAAGAATTGAGAGTGTTAAAACCGTTTTTATGAAGTTCAAACTACACTTAAGAGCTTGTTGATAGTGGTTGATGCGGCCAGATAAAGCGTATTTTGAAGCAACAAATGGCAGTGTAGCACTGCCATTTGCTAAACCTTGTTTATGAAGCTTCATAGCTCAGATATTGAATACACAAGTCATGAAAAGCTTGCGCTTGGGGTGAGATAGTACGGTCAGACAGTCGGAATATGCCAATTTGTCTCTGTAATGGCGGGTCGATCAAAGGAATCCACACTAAACGCGTTTCATTGGTAGGGAAGGCCAGTTTAGGCAGCGTGGTTACCCCAATGCCTAATTCCAACACAGAAAACAGAGAAGTAATGTTCTCTACGGAATACAGGGCTTGTTCGCTGAGCATACGTGCAGGTGTTGGATCGAGTAGGGTGCAAGTCCCGTTACGAATGAAGGGCTGTTTTAACAGAGTTTGCCATTCGATCCCTTCAGGTTGAGCGGCGATAGGGTTGTCCTTTAAGCAGACCACACCGATAGGATCGGAAAGAAGTGGGGTGAAGTCGATACTCTCTTCTTCTAAATGGGAGGTGTTGCCTAGGGCGACATCTACTTCTCCAGAGAGTAATCGTGCTTCTACACCTGCCGCATTATCATCAATCAAACTCACTTCTACATTCGGGTATTGCTCACAAAAGGCCCCTAACACGCTAGGGATCAATTTGGCTGCCACCGAAGGCACGCTCGCTATTCGAACTCTTCCTTGTTGTCCTGCTGCCGCTGCGCGTAAGTCATTGTCTAATGCTTTGTAAACATTCAAGAATTGAATGATTTTCGGTAGGCATATTTCACCAAAAGGTGTCAGTGTAGATTTGTTGCCTGTTTCAAACAGTGGCTGACCAAGTATTTTCTCAAGCTCTTTTATTGAAGTAGACAGTGCCGCTTGAGAGCGATTTGCTCGGTGAGAGGCGGCACGAAATCCACCTTCTTCGACCACTAAAACAAAATGTTTTAACTGTTGTAGCTTAATACTCATGACTCCGATCCTTCTCTAGCCCTTGCTATACCTTACTTTTTGAAAGGTGATAGATTTTATTTATCAAATGCACAAAATTTACCGTTAGATTTATCAGGCGTCAAGGTGCAGTATTTAACCATCTTGAAACATAGTTGTTACAAAGTTGGATGAAATCGTGAACGCACAAACTAAAAAACACCCAGTAAAAACCTCTCTTTTTGCTTCAAAAGCACCACTAGAGTGGGCAATCGTTAATAACGGCACTCTATACACTGCGCAGATTCCAATCGATGAAACGGGCGCAGTAGTAGAAGGCGGTATTGAAGCGCAAACGCGTCAGACTTTTAACAACCTTGTTCATACCTTGGAGTGTGCAGGCGAATCGATGGATTCTGTGCTGCAGGTTCTGATTTACGTGACTGACCGTGAATACCTGAAAACGGTAAACAGCGTATACGGAGAATACTTCAACGCACCTTATCCAAATCGTGCAGCAGTCGTTGTTGCAGGGCTAGCTAGAGAAGAGATGTTGGTTGAGTTCGTGGTTTATGCATCGGCGTCTCAACCTGAATAAATGGACTGTGAACTGAGGCAATTTGCCAATCAAAGCTGTTTGTCTACGCAGATCTTTACTAATACAAGCGAATAGTTTTACGTCTAGATACAAAATTAATACTTATTCTCTATATGAATTAACAATTTATTAATTAATCCGATGGTTGCCAGACTCAACCGCAACCTAACGTTACAAGGACAGAATGATGACTCACTTACAGAATGTTCAAGCAGAAAACGCACTTTACATTGGCGGCGAATGGCAAGCGGGTGTAAGCACCGTAGCGAACATTAACCCATCAGATATTTCTGAAAATATTGGCAACTTTGCACAAGCAAGTGCTGAACAAGTTCAACAGGCGATTTCAGCGGCGAAGCACGCTCAACCAGAGTGGGAAAAAACGCCGATTGAACGTAAGCAAGCAGTACTTCAAGCGATTGGTGATGAGCTGATTGCCCGTTGTGATGAGCTGGGCATTTTGCTATCTCGTGAAGAAGGTAAGCCTTTTGCTGAAGGTCGCGGTGAGATTTACCGTGCAGGTCAGTTCTTCCAATACTTTGCGGCTGAAGTGCTTCGCCAAATTGGTGACAACGCAGATTCTGTACGCCCGGGTGTTTCTGTTGAAGTGACTCGCGAAGCGGTGGGCGTTATCGGCATTATCTCTCCTTGGAACTTCCCGACAGCAACAGCAGCTTGGAAAATTGCTCCAGCATTGGCTTTCGGTAACAGCGTTATTTGGAAACCAGCAAACCTAACACCAGCAAGTGCGGTCGCGCTTACAGAGATCATCCACCGCCAAGGTATCCCTGCAGGTACGTTTAACCTTGTACTGGGTAGCGGTTCAACAGTAGGTGATGCACTGATCAACTCTAAAGAAGTGAACGGTGTGAGCTTTACCGGTTCTGTTGATACGGGTCGTAAAGTGGCAGCGGCTACAGCGCCAAACTTCGTTCGATGCCAACTAGAAATGGGCAGTAAGAACGCACTTGTTATTGCTGACGATGCTGATATCCAAACTGCGGTTGATGCAACGATTGCAGGTTCTTTCTCTGGCGCAGGCCAAAAATGTACCGCGTCTTCTCGCCTTGTGGTTATGGATAGCATTCACGACCAATACGTTGAAGCACTGATTAAACGTATGAGCGAGCTGAAAGTGGGTCACGCACTGGAAGAGGGTGTGTTCATGGGCCCTGTCGTTGATGGCAACCAACTTGAAGCAAACCTAGGTTGGGTTGAGAAAGCACGTCAAAGCGGCGGTGAGCTGGCATTTGGTGGCGAACGCTTGAGTATGAAGCACGAAGGTTTCTACATGTCTCCAACGCTGTTCTTGAACACTAAGAACGATTGGGAAGTGAACCAAGAAGAAGTGTTCGCACCAATGGCAAGTGTGATTCGTGTCGCTGACCTAGAAGAAGCGATTGCGACAACCAACGACACTCGCTTCGGTCTAACAGGCGGCATCATTACTCAGAGCCTACGTACTAGCGCAATGTTCAAGCAACAAGCGCAGACCGGTTGTGTGATGGTCAACCTACCAACAGCAGGCACGGATTACCACGTACCGTTTGGTGGTCGTAAAGAGTCTAGCTTCGGTCCTCGTGAGCAAGGTCAATACGCGAAAGAGTTCTACACAGTGGTTAAGACGGCTTACCAACGTCCTTACTAATCCACTTTCTAAATAAGAATTGGATAGCTGAATTAACTTCCTAGCTATCCAGCTATCGAATTGGCCTGATTCACAGAGTCAGGCCAACATTCAAACCAAAGCAGCAAACGAACTTAGACAAGTGATTTAACCCATTTTTGAAAACATGTTATTTGAGCGTGTTTTCAAAACCGAGCTAGAACACTGAGCTTTCAATAGGAGTGGTTATGTACCAGCAACGGATTGTTATAGATGGATTGCAATACTGCAATTGGAACAGAGAATATTTCCAAACACTAAAGGCGAGCGGCATTACAGCAGTTCACGCTACCGCGGTTTACCACGAGACGGCTCGTGAAACCTTATCTCGCTTTGCAGAATGGAATTTAAGATTCGAGCAGAACGCAGACCTTATCATGCCGATTCACTCAATGGCTGATGTCGAGACTGCAAAAGCGACTGGCAAAGTCGGCATTTTCCTTGGTGCTCAAAACTGTTCTCCAATCGACGATGAGATCGGTCTTATCGAAGTGATGCGTAAGCAAGGTCTTTTGATCATGCAACTGACGTACAACAACCAGAGCTTATTGGCGACGGGTTGCTACGAGAAGAACGACACAGGTATTACTCGCTTTGGTAAACAAGCCATCGAAGAGATGAACCGAGTGGGCATGATCATAGATATGTCTCACAGTGCAGAGCGCTCAACACTTGAAGCTATCGACTTGTCTTCTCGTCCTATTTGTATCAGCCATGCGAACCCGACGTTTGCTCATGATGCACTACGAAATAAATCAAACGATGTAATTAAAGCTCTAACCGCACGCGGCGGCTTAATCGGATTCAGCTTGTACCCATTCCACCTACCAAACGGCAGCCAATGTACCTTGGAAGATTTCTGCCAGATGGTTGCGACTACGGCTGACATGGTCGGCGTAGAGCACCTCGGTATTGGCAGTGACCTATGCTTAAACCAACCTCAAGCCGTTCTTGAATGGATGAGAAATGGTCGTTGGTCTAAAGCAATGGACTACGGCGAAGGCTCTGCGAACAACTCAGGTTGGCCAGATGCGTTGCCTTGGTTCTGTGGTAGTGCGGGTATGGAAAACATATATAACGGATTGATGCGTCATGGTTTCAGCGAGTCTGAAGCTGGGCAAGTCTTGGGAGAAAACTGGTTTAACTTCTTGAAAGATGGCTTAGAGCCTCAAAGCAAGGGTTAACGGTTTCTCGCGAGCCATCATCGAATTAGCAGCCTTCTAACAAACGTTCAATAAGCAAGTGCTGCTTAAACCAATTTCACTATTCAAAAGGAACAACGGTCTATTTCGCAACGCGGTAACCCAAACATGGATTAGCCTGCCCAACACAAAAAACAATAGGGCAGGTGTTAAATACACCCTTGTAGTCATCATTCAAATGACAGCTGCAAAGAAACCTCTGGAGTCAGAGTATGTCTGATTTAACCAATAGCGTGAAATCTTCAAGCTTAAATGCGGGTCAAGCACACACAACAATTAATGCAAAAAGCAACACAAACGAGTCTGAGTCTACGTCAGACAAATTAGGCCTATCCAACCCAGCACTTTGGTACAGCGGCGGTTTTATCGCTCTGTTCGTGGCACTTGCTCTATTTGATGGCGAGCTGTTATCAAGCCTAGTAAATACGGGCTTTGCATGGTCTGTAAAAGTATTCGGTCCTTACTGGCAAATGCTTCTTCTTCTGACTTTTCTTATTGGTCTTGGCCTGGCGGCAGGGCGAACAGGCAAGGTTATCCTAGGCGGCATCGCTAAACCTGAAATGGACGGCTTCCGTTGGATGGCGATCATCTTCTGTACGCTACTGGCAGGTGGCGGTGTATTTTGGGCAGCAGCAGAGCCTATCGCTCACTACGTTAGCCCACCACCATTGTACGGCGCACAAGAAAACGCACAGCAAGGCGCGGTGAATGCTTTATCGCAATCCTTCATGCACTGGGGTTTTCTAGCATGGGCCATTGTCGGTAGCTTAACGTCTATTGTGGTGATGCACCTTCACTACGACAAAGGCTTACCGCTTAAACCTCGTATTTTGCTTTACCCAGTTTTAGGCGAGCGAGCATTGAAAGGTCACACCGGCGCATTGATTGATGCATGTTGTATTGTCGCAGTAGCGGCGGGCACCATTGGTCCTATCGGCTTCTTAGGCTTGCAAGTGAGCTACGCACTGAACGCACTGTTTGATATTCCTGATGGCTTCACGACGCAGCTTATCATCATCCTGTTCGCTATCGTTCTATACACATTGTCGGCATTAAGTGGTCTTAACCGCGGAATGCAAATGCTAAGCCGTTACAACGTAATTTTAGCAATGTCATTGATGGTCTACATTCTGATCTTCGGCCCAACAAACTTCATTTTCAATGGCTACATCCAAGGTGTAGGCAGCATGATAGACAACTTCATCCCAATGGCAACATACCGTGGTGACGAAGGTTGGTTGAGCTGGTGGACAGTATTCTTCTGGGGTTGGTTCTTAGGTTACGGCCCAATGATGGCAATCTTCATCGCACGTATTTCACGCGGTCGTAGTATTCGCCAATTGGTATCAACCATCAGTCTTATTGCACCGTTCGTAACATGTTTCTGGTTCACCATTGTTGGCGGTTCTGGCCTTGCGTTTGAAATTGCAGACCCAGGCAGCGTAAGTAAAGCGTTCGAAGGCTTTAATTTACCTGGCGCGCTACTGGCAGTAACTCAGCAACTACCAATGCCAATGCTTATCTCTATTCTGTTCTTGATCTTGACGACGATCTTCATCGTAACGACAGGTGACTCAATGACTTACACCATCAGTGTGGTAGTCAGCGGTGAGACAGAGCCTAACGCAATTATTCGTACTTTCTGGGGTGTGATGATGGGGGTAACAGCATTGATTCTGATTTCCCTAGGTTCCGGCGGTATTTCAGCGCTGCAATCATTCATAGTTATCACAGCGGTACCGGTGTCCTTAATCTTGCTGCCATCACTTTGGAATGCGCCTCAAATCGCAATCAAGATGGCGAAAGATCAAGGCTTATAAAACATCAATGCCGGTATAAAGAAGAAAATGTAGAGATAAAGCTCTCTAAAAACTGAAGATAAACAAGGTGTGAGCCTTTGAAAGAAGGCTGATACAAGATTCCGGAAGGAAGATAAAAACCGTACTGGTGAAGATACACCGGGCGGCACGTATTTAGGTCAATCGATCTAGTCAGGACAAATAATAAGTGGCGAGTTCGCTTGCCTCGATAATATCAATAACGATTAAAAACGTGAAAGCTAACCAACATACTGTCGCTATATATGCTTCAAAAGACAGCAACGATCGGTTCTGAATGGCTAGCAAAATCCTATAACTATTAAGGTGGTGAGCAAAATGGATGCACATCGTTCTACCTACACTGAATCAGCACTACGTGACGCAACGGTCGTCATGGCACCGGAAAGACTGGGTGCTATGCACCAAACACGCATCAGCTTCGTAAGAACTCTGATTCGTAAAATGGCGCAACAGCAATGGAAAGTGACTAAGCATGAGTGGCAACTAGAGGCTCGAGGTTTTGGTCATGTTATCTATAAGCTAGAGACGCCAAATCATGTTTATCATTTGGTTGTTTTCTGCGATGAGATTGCAGACGACGAACGAAATGACCGTGTAATTGCTGAAAAGTGGGACGTAACGTTTGCTCTGGTTCTTGGTGATGTTGATGTCACCCTACTTGAGAGACTTCGTGCGAATGTACCGCTACAAGAAGCAGGCCGTAACCCTAACAATGTGCTTGTTTTAGCGCGTGCCAACAAAAGTGTACGAGTGTTTGAACATATTGTTAGTCACTTGGCTAAAGGTGTTCAACCAACGCCAAAAGAGCTAGCGGAAGTTGGCTACATCCTACGAACCACAGCGGTTTATGGTAATGGTAAGTTTGGTATTGCTGACTTTAAAATCTTGGAAAAGAATCCAGATTTTAATCAATCGTTCAGTGCTCAAATGTGTGCTGTTTATATGCTGCGTGAGTTCAGCCTAGATTGGGTTCATTACCTAGCGGAGCAACAAGGCGGTGAACAAGCGATTACCTTGCACAGAGGCTTACAACGCTACCTAGGTGTGGGTAATGCCACAGGTTTAGGTATGGCGCCATATCTGATTAACCACCCAAGTATTGTCGATCAATGGATGACAACCCGTGAGCATGCATTAGCTGACGTGTTAGCTAATCACACGGATACGGCATTGATTGAGCCCCTACGTACATTAGTTAAAAAAGCGATTTGTCATTTAGAACAAGTTGTTACCATCAATGAAAATCAGCAAGAGTTGAACAAAACCGCTGTTGATGAGTTGAAACACGCAGAACAGTCACTAGAAGCTTCTGTAAACCATTGCGATACATGGGCGCAGTTAGTTGAACAATCTAAGCACATGAGTATGGAAGCCCAAGAAATCCTTATCTCATGCTTGATGGAATTGTACCCAGAATTAGTGGACGCCCATCAAGAGCAAATGAATTGTAGCGAAACACTCTCGCTTCCTAGTGGCAAAAAGATCCAAGACCTATTGGTTGTGTTAGAAGAAAAGTACCGTTGGGCGATCACGACTGACTTTACGAAAGCAGAAAATAACTACTGGTTCTGGTATCGCTCTCAGGACAAAGAAGAGCCAAGGCTCGGTGTTCGAGGCGAGGAACTCGGCGAAGAGCGCGAACTGCCGTTGGATATCGGCCGTCAAGCTTACCGTCTGTACCATGCTTTATTGCAATTCGCGCCAGAGCTTTCATTGGCTGAATTCCTTGTTAAACAACCGCAGCATCGTGCCATTGCGCGCCGTGTGTGGACGTTAGGTAACAAGGCGATGGGCGACATTCAAATGAACGTGCTGCACCAAGACTCGCCACCAATGCATTTGCTGCGTTGTAAGCTAGCGATGTTTGGAGCGACTAAGTTTGATCCTCGCTCAGACCGTTGGGTACGAGTGACGTTTTTCCAAGGTGCACCGTTGCTTGATGAAATTCATCAGGACGAATGGGTGTTCCCAATCTTACCAAGTGAAGCGGAGATCGCTGACTCAAATAAAGTTCCTACACATATCAACGCTCAACATGGAGGTAAATCGTTATGATCGTTTCTCACAATGAACTGGTAGCGGCCGTTAATAAAGCCTTTCTGGGTATGCGTCGTACATGTGGTGAAGCCGATGTGATAGCGAACATGGTGGCAGATTTACAAATGGTTGGCTTGGATGGTGTTCGTCATTTTAACAATGCGAGCAACTTTATGGGGCTAGAAGACGATTGCCCTGTAGACATCCAAGTGACAAGCGACAACACAGTTGAAGTGGACCTGCACAAGGCGAGCTTAGCGTGTCATCTTCCTGTGGTGATGGATTACGCCATTGAAAAAATGGTCGGTAAAAAGACGCTGAAAATCGAGCTAAACAACTGTCATAACCGTTGGTTAGCGTACAGTGAGCTTGTAAAACTGGCAGCGAAAGGCATCGCATGTACCGCACGTTGGGATAATGGCTCAAATCCTAAGAGCACCTTGTATGTGCTTAACCGTGGTTGCGTTGCACCAGAACTGTTTTTATCAGATTTGCCTCTGGCATCGGACGATCATATCCACAATATGACCATCGAGCTTTCCGTCCAGGATTTCGATATCGAACGTTTGTCAGATGGCTACCAAACACACATTGAATCGGAAGCGCTTTTTAAAACTCAAGAGAAGGCGTGGAACGAGGGCATTGAAGTTGACGATGGAGAGTGGGGCGCGTTGAAAGAAACGGCGACGGCTATCCTTGTTGAAAACAGCCAACGTTCAATTCAAGGTGCAGGTGAGCTCGAGGCTTCTTAGCTTTGTTTTATAGAGCTATAAGTTACAGAAGCTCAGTTTATAGATCTTTGGCTTATAGAAACTAAACCTATAAAGCCTGAGCTTGTTCAACCTAAAAACCTCATTTACAACAGATAAAACCAAAGAGCTTAACGTATCCTCACCTCGTTAAGCTCTTTTTATTTGTGTCCCACTTTTGTTCTTCTTCTCAATAGATCACATCTTAAACTCTCTGTTTTGACACAAGTTGTTACGCGTATAAAGCTAATTTGGCGATTTAATGAAGTACCTTCACATTCAGGTTCAACAAACGGTTTCATTTACAAGCTAGTATGCGTATCTTGCTAACTACGGTGCCAAAGGGTGCCATTTTTATTCGTACCAATGACTTTAGAATCAGATAAAAAGGAATGAAGCGTGCAAGCTAACTTTATTGATGGAACCACCCTGTACCGTCAGCACTCTTTCGAGTTGCCACTTGATTATCAAGCCAAAGATGGACAACAGATCCAAGTCTTCGCACGTGAGCTGGTTGATCTCGCTAAAGATGAGCAAGAGCTGCCGTGGTTGATCTACTTTCAAGGCGGCCCAGGTTTTCCTTCTCCACGGGTGAGTGGTCAATCGGGTTGGCTAAAGCGTGCATTACAAAACTACCGTGTTCTGCTTCTAGACCAACGTGGTACTGGCAACAGCACGGTTATCAGCCATGAAACTTTGGCGCATTTGTCTCCAGAACAACAAGTCGAATACTTAACGCATTTCAGAGCGGATAACATCGTTCGTGACGCTGAAGCGATTCGTGAACAGTTTGGTATTAAGCAATGGTCGACGATTGGTCAAAGCTTTGGTGGCTTCTGTACACTGAGCTATTTGTCACTGTTCCCACAGAGCTTGCAGCGTTGTTATGTGACGGGCGGCATTCCTTCTATTGAACGAGAAGCTGACGATGTTTATCGTGCGACTTACAAGCGTGTAGAAGACAAAAACAGAGCTTTCTTTGCTCAGTTCCCACAAGCACAAGCTATGTGTCGCGAGATCTCTGATTACCTGCTCAACAACGATGTGAGACTGCCAAACGGTCAGGTGTTCACAGTTGAACAGTTCCAGCTAATAGGTATTAATCTTGGTGGCGGCGAAGCAAACCTTCCAATGTATTTCACACTGGAGAGTGCGTTTGTTGAAGTGAACGGTAACAGACAGCTGAGCTACAGCTTCCTAAATCAAATGCAGCAAGAGCAGGGTTACTTAACTAACCCAATTTACGCAATCTTGCATGAATCGATTTACTGTCAAGGTACAGCGTCTAACTGGTCTGCACATCGTGTTCGTGAGCAGTACCCACACTTCAACTACCAATCGGGCAGTGAGTTCTGGTTTACTGGTGAAATGGTGTACCCATGGATGTTCGACCAACTTGAAACGCTGAAGCCACTGCGTGAAGCCGCGAACATGTTGGCTGAAAAGTCGGACTGGGGCACTTTGTACAACGCAGAGCAGTTGAGCAAGAATACAGTGCCAATGGCGTGTGCCGTTTACGCCGATGACATGTACGTTGAGTTGGATTACAGCCGTGAAACATTGGCGAACATTCCTAACTCGAAAGCGTGGATCACCAATGAATATGAACACAATGGCTTGCGAGTAGACGGCGAAAGGATTGTCGATAAATTGATGACGATGGTTGAAGCGTTAGAAAATCTGCCAAAGTAATCAAGCTATTTGCACTAGAAACAAGATGCGTTAGAAGCTTTCTACTTTAGAAACTATCTACGTTAGAAATACGATACGCCAGAAACAAGAAAACGCTGCACCCATGCAGCGTTTTTTTATGTCATCGAACTATTCGATTTAAGGAACTAGGAGGGGTAGCCCTTGAAGCCATTAAGGTTGGATGACGATATCTTGATTTTCAGTGGTCGATAAGCTGGCGCGGTTCTGTTCGATAAGCTGAGCCGCATAAGAGGGAGTTACAGCTTGAATTTCGCCTTTTGAACGAATCGTTAATGCTTCCCACGCATGATCACGGTATTTGCCTGTTTGTGTATATTCAATAAGTACTCTCATGATTCTTTCATCCGATGTGTGGTTAACGTGCTACTAACATTAGCGCCATTATTGTGGTTACACACCTGTTAAAAATGGAACATAAGATTAACCAAATGAGAATACGTGTAACTTGAAAAACAGACCTAACTGCACTTATCTTCTTAACCGCGTTTATCGCAACTAACCGTATTTATCGCAACTAACAGCATTTATCGTAACCAACCTTACTTATCGTAAATAGCGTCCATAAAAAAACGCTGCACAATGGCAGCGTTAAAGTTGAGATAGGTTGAAGATTGCTTAGCTGTTTTCTAAGCCAACAATCTTGCGTGCAGACATCACTGCACTATCCAAATCGGTCAATCTACCAGCACTTGCTGGACCAAGAACTGATGAATACAAAGCCAACTGCTTCTCAAATGATAAATCTAATTGGTTATATAGATTTTGGCGGATTTGAGCGTGTTGCTGAGGCTTTGCGCTCGACAGGCCTTCCAACGTATCGTAGATGAGTGTAGTTGTATCCATAACTGTCCTTAGTACATCTTTAGAAAATTTTGCATATTATGCACTTGGTGTCATCTTTGTTCTGCGAGATTGATCGCATTATGTGCAGCTCTGCTTAATTGTGTAATCAGTTAGTTACAATTGTGTTGTACGGCAAAGTATCGAAAACTTGGGTTTGGGCAAAAGAAAAGGAGACACAGTGGTCTCCTTTTGGCTTGTTAGGCAAACATAAAAGTTACGTGCTGTTCGCTGCTTGTTGGGCCAATCGGCTACGCACAGCTACAGCGCCTATCGTATGTTAATGTTCTTATCTCGATTTTCGTACATTTCAGGTGTGGTGTGTAATCCACCTGCATAGCCTGCTGCTTCAAGTGTTTCTCTTACCTCTCGAACATGCTCAGCCGTGACCGGTTCATTTCTGTCGCCAAGGTTTAAACGCACAAACGTGATTAACTCAGCTAAGCGTTGATCCGACAGTACATCCTCAAAACTTGCCATTGGCATGAAATTTCTGTCTTTGTCGAGATAGGTGGGTTGCAAGCCGCGCACCGTTACCGCAATGGTATTGAATGGGTCGCTGTGCATGATAATACCGTTGTTCAACAGAGTAGGGGCGATTGGATCGCGACCTTTACCATCGTCACCATGACAGGCCCCACAGGTTTGACGATACGTGGTGTAGATTTCACTGGCATACGCAGCTTCATCAAACCCTTTAGGCTGTAACTGAACGGCATCACTGGCAATGGTGTTGTTGATGTCCCCACTGAGTAGGTAATAGGACATCGACTCAATATCTTCACGCGTCATCAAGCTTAGGCTGTTTTTCACTACATCAGCCATACCCGCAAAAGCGGTGCCTTTGTCTGAATGTCCTGTGTGTAAAAAGTCTGTGAGTGTTGCTTCATCCCAACCATCGATATAGAGCTCATTGGCTGTAATATCAGGCGCGTTCCAACCGTCGATCAAGTTACCTTGGAAAATACGTTCTGGTATCAGTGCTTGGGCAATATTTCGAGGTGTATGGCACTCCGAACAGTGACCAAGTCCTGCGACCCAATATTTGCCTTGTTGCCACTTATCGACATCCTCAATTTCTCCTTTGAGCTCTTCTGGTACTTCATAATCAATAGGGTCTGTATCCATAAATACGATGTTCCAGCCAAGCAAACCTAAGCGAATATTGGATGGAAACATCATGCTGTTGTCATCATTGCGTCGTGGCACGGCAGTGATTGACTGCATGTATTCCCACAAATCGACCATGTCTTGGTCGGTGAGGTATTGATAAGAGGTGTAGGGCATTGCAGGGTACAGGTAACCATTCTTACCTTTACCTGCAACTAACGCAGCTCGGAAATCGTCGAAGTCATAAGTCCCGATCCCTTCGGTGGTGTGTGGCGTTATGTTGGTTGAATACACGGTACCGAAAGGGGTCACAAACGGTAGGCCTCCAGCAAAGGGTTCGCCACCTTCTGCACTATGACAAGCCACACAGTCACCGGCATAAGCGAGATATTCTCCGCGCTCAACAGATGACGCTTTCAAACTCGCGAGCCTTTGTTGCTCAACTTCACCAGCGTGTCGGATATAAGCCCCAAGCGCGAGTATCTCGTTCTCACTGAGCTGCTCATCAAACGCAGGCATTAGGTTGTTCAAACCGTAATTGATGGTGTGCTGAATCTCTTCAATACTCCCTCCGTGAAGCCAGATATCATCGGAAAGATCAGGTACGCCAATCGCTGGGTTAGCGACAGCACCATCGGCATGACAAGACGAACAGTATTGGACGAACAAGGTTTTACCGAGCTCGACTTTAATCTTCGGCACATCGGTATGACGTTGGTTGAGGGAGGCTAGATAGTAGGAGACTTTTGCCACCTCGTCTGGGCGCATGATTTCACTCCAACCCGGCATCGCTCCATTTCGCCCTTTGGCAATCGAATGGATCACAGCTTCATCACTGCCGCCGTATAACCATTCTTGGTCGATAAGATTAGGGAAGTGTTTCTGACCTTGTGCATTATCTCGGTGACAAGCGGCACAGTGAGTTTGGAATAGAATCCTACCGCTGTTCACGATCTCTGGGACAGCAGCTAATCCCTCTAACGTGGTTTCGCTGGTTTGTGCAAATTGCTCATTGAGAGTGGTGGATGGTGAACTGAGCTTATCGTCGCTTTGTTCCCAATCGACTAAGCCTTCCCATTCGCCGAGCCCGGGGTAGAGCACCAAATAACCCGCAGACAAAAGAAATGCCACTGCATAACTGATAAATAACAGCTTAGGTGGAGGCGCATCTTTCTCTTCAATACCATCAAAGGTGCCAATGGTGTGGTCGTGATCGGCCTTGTGATTGCTACGCCAGTATTTAACGACAACAGACACCATCAGAACAAAGAATATTAAGGTTAAGAGTACCGCCCATAGATTCCAGAATGTGCTCATTGTGATACCTCCTGTGACGTATCTTTACCCAGGCTTTGTAAATAGCGAATCAGAGCTTCACCTTTGGTTTTGCCTCTTACTTGCAAACGGGCATCACCAATTTCTTGATCGGTATAAGGCACACCTAAGGTACGTAACACTTCCATTTTGGCGCTAATATCATCGCCAGTCAGAGTCTGCTCAAATAGCCACGGGTAAGAGGGCATGATCGAGGTCGGTACGACTTTTCGAGGGTCAATTAAGTGAATAGCATGCCATTGGTCAGAATACTTTCTACCTAAGTTAGTGAGGTCAGGACCAGTACGTTTAGAGCCCCACAAGTTAGGAAACTCATAGATATCGTCTGCTTCTTGGTTCGGGCGACCATTACGCTTCACTTCTGGCTCTAGAGGGCGAACCATTTGTGTGTGACAAACATGGCAGCCTTCACTGATGTATATGTCTCGGCCTGCTAACTCAATCGGTGTGAGAGGCATCGCTAAGCTGCCTTTGGCAATATCATCGCCACGGACAATGCTTGGCACTACCCAGACCAATAAAGAGAAGGAGGCCACGACAACAGTGGTCAAAATTAAAATGACGATTGAATGTGTAAAGTCTTTACTCATCATTTAAGCTCCTTCATTAACAGTGTGTTTAGCATCATTTGTTACGGGCATACGAACCGTTTTGTACAAGTTGAAAGCCATTAAGAACAATCCAAGTACAAACAGCGCGCCACCAAAGAAACGCATGAATAGCCAAGGTGCTTTAAAGTCCATAGCTTCTACAAAACTGTAAATCAGTTCGCCATTTTCATTTTGAGCGAGCCACATATATCCCTCGCCGATGCCTGCGATCCAAAGTGCTATTGCATAGATGGCGACGCCAGCATGAGCAAGCCAAAAGTGCCATTTAATCAGTCGTCGTGACCATAGATCGGTTTGGCCCCATAAGCGTGGAATGAAGTAGTAAAAAACCGCTATCCCTGACATCCCAACCCATCCGAGAGCTGCGGAATGTACGTGCCCGATGATCCATTCGGTGTTGTGTGCCACCATGTTGAACCAGCGAATAGCGAGTAGCGGACCTTCGAATGTTGCCAAGCAGTAGTAAAGAATCGCTGAGAAAAAGAATAAAAGAATGTAGTCGGACTTCAGCTTTTCTTTATTTTGTAGGAGGGTCATTGCGCTATTGAACGCGCCTGCCCAAGAAGGGAGCCACAGGATCAAAGACATAACGATGCCGATGTTCTGAATCCAGATGGGAACAGAAGAATAAACCAAATGGTGCGTTCCGGCCCACGTGTAAAAGCCGACCAAGCCCCAGAAATGGATCACAGACAAACGGTACGAGTAGATAGGTCGATCCGCCGCTTTGGGTATGAAATAGTAGTTCATACCAATCACACCAGCGGTCAGCAAGAAACCGACGGCATTATGTCCCCACCACCATTGAACAATCGCATCTTGAGCGCCTGCAAACACAGAGTAGGACTTCATCGCCAACACAGGCATCGCGAGGTTGTTCACGATGAAAATCATTGCAACGACGATAATGAATGCAGCAAAGAACCAGTTAGCCACAAAGATATGGCTGACCTTTCGTTTAGCAAGGGTGCCAAAGAACAACACCGCGTACAGCACCCAAACCAACACAATCATCAAGTCGATTGGCCATTCAAGCTCCGCATACTCTTTTGAGGTAGTGTGGCCTGCGGGTAAGGAAATGACCGCAAGTAACAGGATGAATTGCCAGCCCCAAAATACCATCCATGAAAGGCTTTTGTTGAACAAGTCACAATGGCCTGTTCGCTGGGCAATGTATAAAGACGTCCCCATCAAGATATTCACGACGAAGCCGTAAATTACTCCAGAGGTATGTAGCGGACGCAGTCGACCAAATTGGAAATACTGAGAATCAAAGTTTAAGACTGGCCAATATAATTGCGCGGCGAGAATCACGCCGATGATCATACCAACAATCGCCCACACTAAGGATGCAATGATGAAGTACTTCACGACCTTAATGCTGTATTGCGTTGTCACTTGTTCCATAACAAGGCTCCTTGCCTAGAGGTTTTGAATCGCTGACTTAATTTGAATCGCTGAGCGAGCCTGCTTCGTTGCCGAGCACAGAATAGAAATAGGAAATGTCACGGATGTCTTGGTCTGAGAGCGTGTCGGCTTGTTGCTGCATGAGAATCGCTAAACCACTGGTTCTTTCTCGAGTCTGATAATCTTTCAATGAAGAGATGAGATAACCCACTTTTTGACCGCGAAGGTTCGGGTAGGGATCTTGTGTTGAGATGCCATCAGCGCCATGACAGGTCATACACACTTTGGCTTTTTGTTTACCTAATTCGAATTGTTCTTGATTAACTTCAGCAGAAACAGGAAACATGACCAGCGTCATTACTAGGGTAGAAAGTGTCGCCATGGGGTTAAATTTTTTTATATTCAAACTCATTCTCGATTCCCTTGATTATGAAATGAGTAAGCTTTCTAAGGTCAATACACGAGATCAATTGGTGGAGAAGAAACGACTGGAACTCGTTATTAGGTCTCTTAAAGCTGCTTACGTTCGATTAAAGGTTATGCAGCAACCAGCATTCTCGCTACTTACTTACTCATATTTATTGTTAATTTTGTTGTTTGATACGTATTCATAAGGCTGATTGGTTTACTTACGCAGAGTAAAATACGAGTTTTTCTTACTAACCAGTCGAGAAGAAATACGTCAAGCGGGTAGGGAGCGCTGAACGAGAGCGGTGATGGAAGAGACAGAGAAACGGCGAAGTTATTGAAAAACAGCGAGGTGTAGGAGCATTCGGAATAAAGTGATACCAATCAATCTGAGTGGTATCGGTACAAGTTAAATGGTCAATTTATACTAGACTCAATTTAGTGACCTTTTAAATGGAGTTTAGAATGAGAACTGTATTCTTGTTGATGCTTTGGCTTTGCTCGTTTTCGATTTTTGCAGCCTCAGAGTTAACGGTTTTCGACCACTCTGGGCAAAAGCATGGTTTTAGTAGAGAGCAACTCCTGTCACTTCCTCAGACAGAAATTACTACCACCTTGCCTTGGGTCGAGGGTCTGACCGTTTATAGTGGTGTGACGTTACAAACGGTGCTTGAAAATATGGATCTACCGATATCATCACAAGTCACTTTCGTAGCATTGAATGACTATAAAATTGCGGTGCCCAAAGAAGATTTTGATACCTATGAACCCATCATTGCGATTAAAAAGAATGGGGAGTTTATGTCTGTGAGAGAGAAAGGCCCGTTTTGGTTGATTTACCCACTCTCTGCGAATCCTGAGACTAATACCCCTGATTTCCATGCCAAGATGATTTGGCAGATTCGTGATATTCACCTGTAGAGGCTAATTATGAAGAAGCTGTTGTCTATGGCCGCAATCAAAGTCGTTGTTTTGTCTTTGGCCGTGGTTGTTCTATCCGTCAATATCTACAGCGTTACTCGAATTAATGACATCAACAAGAGCTTTTCTAATCGCCAAAATGAGGCAACATGGTTTGTTTTTCAACTTGTCAAAGAGTATGCAAACTTCTTGATGGTTAGCCATGCAAAGACGATTGATTATGATGAACTTTGGTTGGCATATGACATTACTTGGAGTCGTTTTGATATTCTGTTCAACAGCACTGAATCGTCTAATTTTATTCGCTCAGCAAACTTTAAGCCTTACTTTACCGCAGAGTTTGAAAAATTTAAGTCGCTAGAATCGTCAATCAAATTGGTCAGCCAAGGTCAGCTACCCAAAGAATCGCTGCAGAAGAAAGTCGATATTTGCTACACCACCTTAGTCGAATTCATTAACGAAAAGTTTCGATTACAAAGCCCAGTTATTGAAGAAAATACGTCCATGGTAGGCAAGTTTGTTGTTGTTCACCAAATCAGCAGCGCCTTTCTTGTCTTGATTTTGTTGATGACGGGCATCATTTTCTATATCGATTTTTCCATCAAACGAAAACTTCATTCTACGGACTTTATTACAGGCTTTCGCAATCGAGTCTCGCTCATGCAGTTTGTTAAGAACAGCTATCCAACAAACGGTAATTTCGACCTTTACTTTGTACGAATCAGAAACCTCAATGAGATTAACCAAAAGTATGGGCTTGAATATGGAGACTTGGTGGTGAGTTCAGCGGCTAAGTCTCTGACGGCAAAGGTTCCAGAAAGTACTATCTCGTTTCGTAGTAGTGGCAGCCAATTTTTATTTTTTATTCCTGAGCACTTGTACACGAGTGATGAAATACAAGAAAAATTTAATGACGTGCTCAAGGATTATATCTCGGCGGGGAATTTAGAATTGATGATTGACGCTGTAGTCAGGCATAAGAAGAACATCAGCTCTAAAGATATGATGGAGCTACTAACGACAATGCAGAGTTAATCCCCGCATCAGCGATAAGTTAGATCATTAGGTTTTGTTGACTGTACGCTCACCATTCTCCCGCTTCACTATCATGGCTTTTGCCATTCTTTATTTGCCTCCTCATTCAATGTGCAGCCAATAGAGAGCTCCTGCTCTGATGAAGATAGTTCTACTACTAGTTATAGCTATAGTGGCTTTCCGCGCTTGAATAGGAAGAGAGGCTTTGAGGTTTAGGTTTAGGTTTAGGTTTAGGTTTGAGGTTACTGCTTTTGAGTGAGTGCAACGATTCGCTCGTTAGATCTCGAACTGCTAACAGACTGCGGGTTTAAAATTGCTTGCGGGTTATGGTTTCGAACAAACTCGATGAATTCCAGATAAGTGAGTGGCTGACTGAAGAAGTAGCCTTGTATTAGGTTACAGTTGGCTTTTCTGAGGTAATGATACTGTTCTATCGACTCAACACCTTCTCCGACGACTAGCGTGTCACAAGAGTGGCCTAAGTTAACCATAGATTCGACCATCTTGCGGGCGGCCTTGTCGTCTACCATGTTATCGATAAAGCTCTTATCAATTTTGAGCTCATCCACAGGGTAGTGGAGAAGTTGGTTAAACGCTGTGTAGCCCGTACCAAAATCGTCAAGGGAGACCTTTAAACCTAAGCTTCTGAGGCTCTCGATAGTCTGCACCGTAAGCTTGGTACTTTTCACGTAACTGGTCTCGGTAATCTCTATAATAATGTTGCCAGGTGGCACTTGATAACGTTCGAGTACTTTACGGATGTTGTCGGCAAAATTACGGTTGTAGAGCTCCATCGCCGAGATATTAATTGACAGAGTGCCCTTGTATTTATGAAGTTCTGAAAGCTCTTTATAGCTTTTGATCGCGGTGCCAATGACCCACATGTCGAGCCTGGCAATAAGGTTACTCTTTTCTGCAACTGGGATAAATTCTTCTGGTCCCGCATCGATATCAAATAAGGCTGGGCAACGAATCAGGCACTCCGCGCCATCTATCTGAAGTGTCTTGGCGTTAAAAATAGGCATAAAGCGAAGTTCAAAGTTGTCACTTTCGCAGCACTCTAAGAGTCTTTTCTCTACAACGTCATGGCGTTCCAAGGTATGTAACAACTCTTCGCCATAAACAATACGACTTTCGCCATCACTATGAGACTTCGCATTAGCTAACATTTCATCGATGCATCGGTGCCAAATCTCATCGAACTTTGGCGTGTCGAGCGGTAAAACACCTGTTGCGAGTGATAATCGAAACCCATAGTAGTCAAGGAAGGTGGTGCCGGTCAGCGTATTGTTGATGTTCTCAATTTCTTCGTTTATCACTTGGTTCTTACCCATCTCCAAGATCGCGATAAACTGATTCCCTCCCAGTCTGGCTAAAGAGTAATCACTGCAACTAAAGCCCAAAGAGGCTTGTTGGTTTTGTAGTGTCTCTTTCAGTGCTTTAGCTAAGCTTATCAGTACATTATCACCAACTTTTGCCCCGTAGAGATCGTTGATTTTACGAAAATCGATGATGTCCCAACAAACCACATAGCAGTGTGGGCTCATCGAGCTTTTTAGTCGTACATCAAGGTGTCTGATGAAAGAGCGTCGGTTAGCTAGCTTGGTGAGTTGGTCGAATTCGGCTTCGAACTTCAACTCTGTTAATGAGTCTATGTACGCGTTCTTTAAACCATCAATTTCACTTTGCCCTGATGAGCGTTTGAAGTATCTAAGTTTGAGCCCGCCGATCGATATCTCTTGCAGTAAGTCTTTAAGCGGTCGCACGAGTTGGTAACGTACCACTAAATGTACGATCAACATGATCGTAAAGAGAGTACCAAAGCCACCTAACAAGGTTTGTTTAGCGATGATGGCTTTCTCATGGTTGAACTTTTGTTCTCGAATATTTACTTGCGCGATGAGATGTCGGCTGGTCATCTGCACATTGATTTTATCTTGGGTTTGCTCAATTGATTTGATAACGAATTGGGTATTTTCAATGTTGGCAGCGTCTGAGGATGGCTCGATTAAGAACTGAATATTGTCATCGTCATTGTATTTGATTAATAAGCTAGAGAGTTGTATCAGAGGTCCGTCAGCAATCAAAATGTAGCGATTTAAACTGCTACTTGCACGTTTATCTTGAGGGAGGAGGTAAGGGTCAATTGCCGCAACATACGAATATCTGAGCTCGCCACTAATCGAGACATAAGAGAAGCCTTCGTAGGAGAGTTCCTTCTTGCTGATTAACGAGGTGTATATGTCGAAGACTCTTTCATAAATCTTGTCAGGGATTTTTAGCCCCTCGAAAGGATCGGCTCTGAGAGTCGAAAGCGTTAATTTGAACTTAGGGTCCACGATATAAACATTGCGTTGCCCAAATTGATTGACGTGATTCTGGCTTAATACTCGGAGTACTCGTTTTTCCAATAGCGATAGAGTCGTGTAGTCGCCAGGATTTTGAATGTAGCGGAGGAACTGCAACGAAGAACCGATATCTTTAACTAGTAAGGACAAGCCGAGCTGCTCGTATTCCGCCGCGACTAAAGCGGTGTTCACATCAGATTGCACCTTGTCCAAATACATGTGCTTAGCATGATTTGATGCGAAGTTGTACATCACGATTCCTGCTATCAGGAGCACAAATGTCAGCGTTGGTAAAAGTACAAAATAGAGCTTCTTCAATACTGGCATGAGTTATCTCAAACTGTCGACAATACGATTGCGAATTTGAATGCTACTCGGTTCTAACGGCTGATAAAGGTAGCTGCGATCTAATACTTCTTTATTCGGGAAAAGCTCGGGATCGTTTTGATACTCCTGAGAAGTGAGTGCTTTTGCTTTTGAACTTGGCGTTGCAAACCATGAATCCATTGCGTTTTGAGCGGCGATTTCGGGTTGCGATAAGAAGGAGAGAATCGTGGTTGCCTGTGGAGATCGCTCTCCGTTGTTAATTGCAGCCATACACTCTAACCATAAGGTTGTTCCTTCTAGAGGCACTGTGTAGGCCCAAGATGCCTCAGGTTCGGTATCATTAAGCACATAGCTGTCACCTGAGTATCCGTAGGCGAGGTCGATGTTGGCTAAGTGTTCGGGATGACGAATATAATCGACAACGTATTCATTACTTTCAAGGTGAGGCTTCTGTGCTTGTAGCGTTTTGTAAGCGACTCGAAGTTCTTGTTCGTTGTTGGTAAACGGCTCAAATTGATTCATCAGAAGCGCAGCACTCACCAAATCCGTAGGCTCATAATACATGCTGATTCGGCCGCTGGTTTTGGTTTCAGGGTCTAGAAGAGCGCCCCAAGACTTGGGAGTCTCAACTTTTCCGCTTCGGTATAAGATGCCGGATGTCCCCCAAGCGTAGGGGATTCCATATTCGCCACACCCATCCACCCATCTTGAGTCAAAGTTGCTTGAAAGGGATTGCTGCAAGTCGCTCAGGTTGTGGAATAAGTTCTGTTTAGCCAGCGCTTTCAGTTTAATACTTTCAATGACAACCAATTCAAACGCACCTCGTCGTTCACTCAATAGCACTTCATCACGAATGGACTCGTCAGAAAAATATTGCTGCTTTAGTGAGATGCCGTAGGTATCACTCAACTGGGTAACGACGCTGTCAGATAAAAATTCATCCCAATTGTAGAGATAAATATCATGCTGCTGGCCAAATACAGGGCTAGCCAAAAAGGATGTTGACGCAAGTATTGATACGCAAAACGCTTTCACTGACGGATTCCCTTTCGTACGTGATAACTAAATCGTAGCCCAAAATTTGCGACATGATTCAAATTTAGGCACTTAATTTAACTTCAACTTCATGCATTTCATGCAAATAGCAACTTGCTACTCCTACTTGATACCGAACCTTTATCGTGTGAGGCAAGGATGACTCCGTCGTATCGTATTCAACACAAGTACGTATTCCAGTTTATTGTCCGTGAATGGATTATTTAAATTAATATTCATCATAATATCCATTCTTACAAGTTATTAAGCATTAAATAATGATGCGGTGATTACCTTTTTCGGGTTTTCGCTCGTATTAATCGTCGTTATTCCTTTGTTTTGCCATCGCGATTTACTCTTATGTTCAATGTTCTTTTATCCCTAAAAACACTTCTATAACGTTTGTTTATCATTTGTTTCGTTTCTCAATAAGTATCGATAAAGTTGTTGCTAAAGACTTGTAGCACAAGGTGATTGTGCTTATTGTGGGCAGCAATATCTAGGTTATGTCCCAACGAGCCATGATTGCCGGTTTGGGAAATGTTGTGCATTTAGGAGCCATTGTGGATTTAGAGATATATCAAGTAGATTCGTTTACAACTCAAGCGTTTAAAGGGAACCCTGCCGGGGTCTGTATCTCCAAAGAGCCGTTGGATGAGTCGTTAATGTTTTCAATCGCTGAAGAGATGGCGGTATCTGAAACGGCTTTTCTCGCGCTTAACACTATGACGCTTAAATGGTTCACTCCCGAAGTCGAAGTGAAGCTGTGTGGACATGGCACACTGGCAACGGTTCATGTGATGAAAGAACAAGGACTGCTTGAGACAGGTGATAAGGTCGTGTTTAACACCTTATCTGGGGAATTATCTGCCGCCGTTTGTGAATCGTCTATCGAGCTTGATTTTCCTAGTACACAGCTATCATTGCGTTCTGAACCCAACCTCACGCTGCTTGAACACCTAGGTTTAGATCCGCATCAAGTAGTTTCATTCAGAGAATTTGACTCTAAGCAGTTAATCGAAGTTTCCAACGAACAAGTGTTATTGGAGCTTTCACCAAACTTTGATGCGTTAAAAGGTATTCAAGGGCGAGGTGTAGTGGTGACAGCATTGGCAGCAAATACGGAACTTGATTTTGTTTCTCGCTACTTTGCACCTTGGGTTGGGGTTAATGAAGATCCTGTGACTGGCTCGGCACATTGCGCATTGACGCAACACTGGGCAGAAAAGCTCAACAAAAGCAGTTTCAGTGCTTATCAGGCGTCTCGTCGTGGTGGCTATATGTCGACTGAATTATTGGCTAATGGGCGAATAAAGTTAATCGGCTCTGCGACCACTGTGATTAGTGGTGTGTTGAAGCTTTAGATTTTTATAGAAGCTTTAGAGCGCTGTTTGCTCTGTTTTGTTGTAACCGCCTAGTATGTTTTATTCGATTATTCACCGTGAAAGAAGCGGCTAGGGCGGAATGTTATTATTGAAGGAATCACCGTGTCTGCCTTTTATCTTTCCCAAGTATTAGTCGCGATAGCCATTTGTTTTGATCTTCTGTCATTCCAATTCAAGGAAAGGAAGAAAATCGTCACTTGTCTGTTCTTTGCTGGCGTTCTTATTTCGAGTCACTTTATCCTTCTTGAACAATGGACAGCGGCGAGCTTAATGACGATTGCCACGATTCGCTATTTGACGAGCGTATTTTCTACCTCGTCTAAGTTTAAATATTTGTTTTCTTCGATGTCGGTGGTCGCAACCGCAGTGACTTACTCAGGGCTGACCAGCATATTGAGTTGCTTTGCCTCCGTATTTCAGACCTTTGCTGCCTTCAATAAAGATGACCGTCGATTAAGAGAATTGATGATCATCGGAACCAGCTTTTGGTTGGTTCACAATTATTTAGTTGGTTCGCCAACAGCGGTTGTTATGGAGGCGCTGTTTATCTGCAGTAACTTGGTGGGCTATTACCGTTTTTACTTCAGAAAGAGTGCCACTGCTTAGGTTTACAACTGAAGCTAAGGCCCAAATTATTAATCAATTCAATACTAGCTAGGAGAGCTTGATGCCAAACATTTACAATGATGTTCCTTCATCAATACCCAATGAAATATTCAATGACCTGATTGCCAACGACAGTGTTCGAATTGAAAGAATATTGTCGCATGGACACAGCTCCCCGGAAGAGGGTTGGTATGATCAAGATGAGAATGAATGGGTGATGGTGATAGAAGGTCAAGGCGTCATCGAGTTTGAAGATGGACGCGTTGTTACCTTGTCTAAAGGGGATTACACCAATATTGCTGCGAGAGAAAAGCACAAGGTTATTGGCACAGATAAAGATACGGTGACGATCTGGCTCGCTGTGTTTTATCGTTGATATCTTGCTCTAAAGCTGAGGCTGTTAGGTTATAAAGCTTGCTGATTCAGCTGTTTATTTGCACCTCAGAAAGGACTTAAGACAAAAAGGAGTATGTTGTGGTTAGAATTCGAAACTATCAAGCGAGTGATGACAAAGCACTGTGGGAGATCTTCTTTCATACCGTACGTAACGTGAATGTTCGAGATTATTCTCAACAGCAAGTCGAAGCTTGGGCACCCAGTAGCTTTGACTTTGCGTTATGGCAAAAGCGTATGAATGGGTTACAACCCTTTGTGGCTGAGCTCGATGGCTGCGTTGTTGGCTATACTGACCTGCAACCTAACGGCTTGATTGATCACTTTTTCTGTCACCACGAATATCAAGGGAAGGGTGTCGGGAAAGCGTTGATGGAACATGTTTTCACTGTGGGTCGAGTTCGTGGCGTATCGAGATATTTCTCTGAAGTAAGTATTACCGCAAGGCCTTTTTATGAGCACCTTGGCTTTAAGGTAGTAAATGAACAGGAAGTCGAAATGCGTGGCGTAAAGCTGACCAATTACGTGATGGAAAAGATAGTTGAAGATGGACAAGGCAGCTGAATAGGCGGACTCGTGTTCTTAGGGATACAGAAACCGAGTTTGAAATATTAATGAACCTTATTAAGGATAACTTTTCCTGATCTATTGATATTGTCGATGAGTTCAAATTGTGTGCAAGATAATTTGTCTAATCTAAACATTGAATGAATACAAGGAGTGTTGTTCATGAGTCATGTGAGTAGATCTAAACTATATACATTGGTGTCGATGTTGTCCTTCGCTGTTGGCGTTCTTGCCTTAGATGCTGGGGTGTCGGGGTTATTTCCTCTCTTTGTTGTCGTCATCTCATTCTTTTCATTTGTCATCAACTCGTTTCTTTGTTTGTTCGGAGGTAAACGCGAAGATGGCTTTGATGCCTATCAAAAAGCAAATCAGACTCGGTCGCGAGCACTGGTCAAAGGCTTAGAAGACTCGAACAAATAAACCTATGCCTTCAGACGAACGGTAATCTCATTTTTGACACAGTTTTCACCTGCTTTTTGTTCTCTTATTCAAGAAAAATCATCTCTTTAGAGATAATATTCACTTCAACTAATATCAGTGAAGGAAGTAAAGTGGGTATTGAAGCTTTAGCGTTTGTGATGGACGCATTAATCACCGCATGTTGTATGTACATCGCCTCTAAAATGTCTTTCGTGGTCGCAGATTTTAAATCCCTTCTTACTATTGCTGTTATCGTTGCTCTGGTGTCATTGATTCCAACAGTAGGTTGGGTGTTAGGGTTGATTCTGTTTGTGTTCCTACTCGGGAAAGCGACGCACTCTAGTATTGGTGACTGCATCTGGGTAGTGGTCTTCACGAAGGTGGTATCGATGGCGACTTTTCTGATATTCGGGCGCTTGTTTATGTAATCCGGGTTCTTGCTTATATAAAGGCAGGTTCGGCTAGTTTGATACCGATCTTAACTTGGTATTTAAACGTCAAAAGGGTGTGAGCCTGTCACACCCTCTAAGAACCTTTGATTTGTGTTCATCTTTATTATTTAGGCAGTAATACAGCATCAATCACATGGATAACACCATTGCTTGCTTCAACATCTGCCATCACGACCTGCGCTTTGTTGACCATCACGTTGCCGTGATCAATTCCTACCATTACCGCTTCGCCTTGCACTGTTACGGCACTATCAAGTTTCATCACTTCAGACGCCATTATTTTCCCTGGCACCACATGATAGGTCAGTACTGCAATCAGCTTGTCTTTGTTTTCTGGCTTCAACAGCATATCAACCGTTCCTTCTGGTAGCGCAGCGAACGCTTCATCCGTTGGCGCAAACACTGTGAAGGGACCGTCACCTTTCAATGTTTCAACTAAGCCTGCCGCTTTTACCGCTGCTACCAAGGTGTTGAAAGAGCCGTTTTCAGCCGCCACGTCAACGATATCTTTCTTCATTCCGTGGTGATCAGCGTGAGCAAAAGCCGTAAAAAGAAGCGTCGCAACTAGCACTGACATGGTTTTGATTAATTTATTAAACATATTGTCTTCCTTTGAGTTTTGTCCGTTATTTTCGAGAGGTATTACGAAAGCCCAATCGTGATAGATCAATTTGTTGTGTCTTTGAGTGAATGGTTAGCGATATCGACAGCGTCAAGCGAATAAATTTATGTTGTCAAATGCTTGTTATAATTCCATTTTGATGCTTATAGTTATTTGATGCTTATAGTTATTTGGTGATTATTCAAGTAATGGATGTGAATATGAGGTTTGTTTTACCAGTTGTATTTTCGGCATTCGCTTCAATGCCTGCTTATAGTGGCCTTGCACCAACGGAAGGTTTCAGTGGTAACTTCAGTGTCTTGACGGGTGTATCTTCTGACAGCAGTAACTTGAGCACCGAGCAAGACGCGAATCAAGCAACTAACACCAAGGAGGGGGACAGCGAAAATCAAGGGCTACTCGGTTTTTTGGGTACGGTTCAATATACCTTTGGTGAGTCACTGACTCATCAAGTGTATGCGGGTACCACTCGAGAGGATATTGCAACAGGTACCATTGCTTTTGAGATTGGTTATCGACATCAGCTATCTGGAGGCACAATATTGGATTTTTCTGTTCTTCCTACGCTTATCTCGGGCAAGGCTTGGACGGATCCGTATGCTGTTGGCGTTAATCGAAATGAAACGGATGTGAAAGGTAATGTAGGACGACTGCAGCTCACTAATATCGGTGGAACTGGTTTTCGAACGGATCTCGCATTTGGGCAATCTGATGTTGATGAAGAGCTATCTGGTAGCCAAGTCTTATCTCCGGAAGATGCTGTGCTGCTGGATAGGGAAAGAACCTATGTGTACGCCAAAGCAGGGTACCGCTTTATCTTGCCAAACCAAGCAGGTCTATTTGTTCCTTCAATGGTGTATTTCCACTCAGACGCAGAAGGAGGAGCACTCAGCTTCGATAGTTATGGAATTGAATTAAACTACGCGAAGAGAGTCGGTCGCCACGGTTTTGTTGTTACCCTAGATGCAAGTGACCGTGAATATGATGAGTCGAATCCAATTTACGGGCAAGTACGTGAAGAAAATGAATACGGTGCATTTTTAGCTTATGAGTTCGGTGGCTTAATGGGTTATGAAGATTGGTCGTTTATTTCATTACTCGGTGTAAGGTCGATTGACTCTAAGATTGACTTTTACAGCTCTGAACAAGCATTAGCTAGTGTTGGTGTTGACTACAAATTCTAATATTCACACTACGTCAACAAAACTAATCAAAGCAGAAGCTTAAGAGCAGCCTTTCTATTTGTGTAATTATTTCGAGCACTTACACCTTCAAAGGTTGTAGGTGCTCGTTGCTATCCGTAATATGAAAATTAGCTTATGGACAAAAATAATATAATAAGGAAGCGCTTTGGAAATACAAATTAGACATCTTGAACCCACCGATAACCAAGATATTTTTGATATTTATCGCCGCCCTTCAGTTTCAGAAAACACCTCACAAAAGCCTTATCTTAGTTCTGAACAAGTGGAGCGACTGTTTGGCCATTCAGACCATTTCACTCTGGTTGCGGAAGTCTCCGGCAAAGTAGTGGGTCACATTACTTTATTCATGACCACCAAGGTAAGAGACAGGCACTGCGCTGGTCTTGGTATTGCTATTCACCCAGATATGCATGGTAAAGGGGTCGGTAAGGCGTTAATGCAAGAAGCGATCAATCAGGCGGATAACTGGCTTAATCTCGTGCGTCTTGAGTTAGAGGTTCATGCCGATAACCACGCCGCTATTGCTTTGTATGAACGTGTAGGCTTTCAGTTAGAAGGCACAAAAAGACTCAGTACGTTCAAAGCGGGTAAGTACATCGATATGTTGCTGATGTCGAGAATACGACCAGATTACCGTTGAGATCGAACCAAACAGGTTCCTGCTTTAGAAATCGGTTAATGAGCAATTTATTAGTGAAATTCCCATTAAACTCTGTATAGTAGCAACCGTTTGCTTCGTATAACCCCAATGATATGGTTTGGGGGTCTCTACCAGCTCCCGCAAAGTGCTGATTACGAAGGGTTTAGATCACAATTGTGTTCTTACTCTTTGTAATGGCGTTCAAGAAAACCTCCTGTCTATTATTCAGAGTAAGTGCACACCTAAAATCCATAGTAGGTGAAATATGAACGCATTTATTCAAGGGCTCCCAAAAGTAGAGTTGCATTTACACATTGAAGGTTCGCTCGAACCTGAGTTACTTTTCCAGCTTGCTCAACGCAATGGCATTGAGCTGCCTTATTCATCCCCAGAGCAACTAAGACGCGCATACGAATTTGATGATTTACAGTCATTTCTGGATATCTATTATCAAGGTGCTGATGCACTGCGCACAGAACAGGATTTCTACGACTTAACATGGGCTTATCTAGAACGCTGTAAAGCCGACAATGTTATCCATACTGAGATTTTCTTTGATCCTCAGACACATACCGATCGTGGCATTGCATTCGACACCGCTATTAACGGCATTCATCGTGCGCTTGAACAGGGTCATAAAGAGTTGGGCATTACCTCTCAAATCATCGCATGTTTTCTGCGCCATTTATCTGAAGAGAGCGCCATTCAAACGTTCGCAGAGGTATTGAAGCATCAAGATAAGATCGTCGGGGTTGGACTGGACTCTTCTGAATTAGGACACCCACCAGAGAAGTTCAAGCGTGTATTCCAACAAGCAAAACAAGCGGGCTTCTTGACGGTGGCGCATGCAGGAGAAGAAGGGCCGGCTCAAAACATTGTCGATGCGATTGAAATGCTCAGCGTGAGTCGAGTGGATCATGGTGTCCAGTGCATGACAGACGAAGCTCTAATCGAAGAGCTGATTGAAACCAAAATGCCACTGACGGTGTGCCCACTGTCGAATATTAAATTGCGTGTATTCGATGTGATGGAAGACCACAACATTGTCGAACTGCTCAGAAAGGGTGTGGCTGTAACGATTAACTCGGATGACCCTGCTTATTTTGGTGGTTACATGTCGGATAACTTTAATGCGGTGAGCAAAGCTCATGAGATGACGCATCAGGAGTTAGCGCTGTTTAGTTTGAATGCGATAGACGCGAGCTTTATTGAAGCGCCATTGAAGCAGCAATATCGAGAGCTTGTTCAAGGTTACTTAGCTAAAGCTGATTTTGACCAGAATTTCTAGCCGCTGTGCCCATTTACTAGCAGCTGAGTATAAAGCGCTAGGATGGCCAACTAAAGTGGATGGTAAAGTGTTATCGACTGAGTCTGCTTAATCTCTATAAGCCTAAATCATCTAGATGAAGACAAAAAAGAAGCTGGCAGTTTGCCAGCTTCTTTCATTTTTAAATTAAGCTCATTGAGCTACTTGTTCACGTAGTCTTTGAATTTCTGCTTGGTTTCAGCATCCGCTTTTTCGTACCAGAAATAGAGCATCTCTTCAGCTGTATTTGCTGCATTTCCGTCAATCTTTGTTGGAAGCGTTACCGGTTGTGCGACAGCAGCTGCTACGCCCGCGCTAGAACCTACTGTAAGTGCAGCGATGCCGCCTTTCTGGTTGTACTCCTTCGCTTCTTGCGGGTACTTACGACCAATCTGCATGCCATCTTTGATAAGTTTGTCTTGCTTAACACTGATTGCATTTTGGTTTTCATCAACCAGTTTCCAATCTAAGTTTTGAAGGCCTTTTTTCGCTTCGTTGGTGTTACGGAACTTAGGCATGTCAAACGTCAATGCTGTGTCTGTCGCATCAAAAGTAGCAATAATGGTATCGCTGTCGACAAACTCACGGTCGTTGCCTTGGCTGAAAGCAACTTGATATTTGAAAACGATTTGGTTTACGCCATCTGGAACGGTGATCGTTTTGCTCGAAGAGAAGAAACCACCGTCAAGATCGGGTTTAGCTTCATTTACAGCTAAGACTTCGACTAAAGCATCTGCGCTAGAAGGAACTTCAATTGTTACGTCAGCTAACACTTGTGGCGCTGCGATAATTGTCGAAAGCAGCGCAATGGATTGTAATGTTTTCATAGTCATACAGTTGTTTATGGGCAGTTGAACTACAATCGCATGGTAAGAACTCCAATTCAAGTCATGTCATAAGGATTTGAAAAAATTTGCGAAATCTTAACGCAACGGTCATATATTAAGGTTCACATTGACTAGTGTGAGTTTTTATTTTTGAAAAATGAGAGGGTAGGTTGGGTGTGAATTGTACTAGTTGGCGGTTCGCGTCTTATGTTATTTGTATTGGATACTAAAAAGCCGCGGTCACTGCATTCAGTCACCACGGCTTCGTTATTACATTTTTAATCTAGAGTAGCTTATTTAGCTTGTGCTGCGGCTGCTTCTAGTTGCTTAAGTTTACCTTGAAGCATGTATGCATTCTGGTTGAAGTTACCTGGGTTCAGTACTTGGCTATTCTGCATAGGGTAATCTGGTAGCGTCGTCATAAACTCTTGAACCTGATTTCCTACTGGAACGAATAACCACATGTTGTCTGCCATCCAGCGTAGGTACATACCAGACTCGTGCGGTGCTTTCTCGAATGGGTCAGCACGTAGGTGAACAACTTGAGGCCAGTTTGGTTGGAAACGAACTGCATCCACAATGTTACCATCCATCACAGCAAACGAAATCTTGAAGTCATTCCAACGTACTGCGTTTAGCTCAGCGTTAGCAGAGAAGTAAAGCATGCTGTCACGAGGGCCTTTCTCTTCTTTACCTTGGAAGTAAGGCAGGAAGTTGTAACCATCTAGGTGTACGCGCCAGTTTTTACCGTTGTAAGTTGCACCTTTGTCAGATGCTAGCTTCTCAACCACTTTATCATCACCAGCGGCTGCTAGTAGAGTAGGAATCCAGTCTTGGTGGCCCATGATATCGTTGATTTTAGTTCCAGGTTTGATAGTCCCAGGCCAGCGAACTAGCTGAGGCACACGCATACCACCTTCGTAAGTTGTACCTTTCTCACCGTGGAAGTAAGTTGCGCCGCCATCAGGCCAAGAAACCGTTTCAGCACCGTTATCGGTAGAGTAAATTACGATAGTGTTGTCAGCGATTTTTAGTTCATCCAGCTTGTCTAGAAGCACACCAACATGGTCATCATGCTCTAACATACCATCAGCATAAATACTGATACCTGACTTACCTTGGTATTTCTCTTGTAGGCGAGTCCACACGTGCATACGAGTGGTGTTGTGCCAGATGAAGAATGGTTTGTCAGCTTTTACCGCTTTTTCCATGAATGCTAGAGATTCTTCTAGGAACTCTTCATCCGCATGCTCCATACGCTTACGCGTCATTGGGCCAGTATCTTCAATCTTACCGTCAGCAGTAGACTTGATTACACCACGAGGGCCGTAGTTCTTACGGAACTCTGGGTCTTTAGGGTAGTAATATGTTTCTGGCTCTTCTTCGGCGTTTAGGTGGTACAGGTTACCGAAGAACTGGTCAAAACCGTGGTTCGTTGGAAGGTGTTTGTCTTGGTCACCCATGTGGTTCTTACCGAACTGAGCTGTCATGTAGCCTTGTTCTTTAAGAAGGTCTGCGATCGTTGGAGCCCAATCAGGGATACCGTGGTCCGAACCTGGCATGCCGATAGTCAATAGACCAGTACGGAAAGGTTCTTGACCTGTTAGGAATGCAGCACGACCAGCAGTACACGATTGTTGACCGTAGTGGTCAGTAAATAGTGCGCCTTCGTTAGCAATACGGTCGATGTTAGGTGTTTCGTAACCCATCATACCGTTGTTGTATGCACTGATGTTGAATACACCAATGTCATCACCCCAGATAGCAAGAATGTTTGGTTTTTCTGCTGCTGTTGCCGCTGAAGAAGCTGCTAATAAGCCAACACCTAATGCTAGTTTATTAATTTTAGTACCCATAAGGACTCCGATTCACTTTTAAGATTAATGCGTTAGAACAACGCATCGATGAGCAAATGTTATTCTCAAAATTCCGTTACGTCCTTTTATAGTGCTTATAACCAATCGTTATGATGCTTAGGTAACCTATTGATTAATATCAGCTCCAGTGGGTACGTAGAATAAAGCCTTAGTTTGTATGTGTGATCCTTATCATGTTTGTTGGCGTAAACCTTATCGATGATTTCTGTATCCGTATCTCAATAAAAATGACAAAAAGATTAATAGCTTAGGGTATCTCGCGCATGTGTAAAAAATGGACTATACGTTGTAGGGCAGGATGCAAATAACTTACGAAGAGGTTTCTATGACAGCGAAATATGGCGCTAAACGTCGATTAGCGATTTTGGGTACAGCGATGATGGCCGCGTCCAGCGCCACTTTTGCGGCTGAAAAGCCAAATATATTGGTTATTTGGGGGGACGATATTGGTCAATCCAATGTGAGTGCATACACCTTCGGTCTCATGGGTTACAAAACCCCGAATATTGATAGCATCGCGAAAGAAGGGATGATGTTTACGGACTATTACGCAGAGCAATCTTGTACTGCGGGTCGCTCTACCTTTATCACGGGACAAAGTGTATTACGAACGGGTTTGAGTAAAGTAGGTTTGCCGGGCGCAGACATTGGCTTACAAGCAGAAGACGCGACAATCGCAGAAATGCTGAAACCTATGGGTTACATGACAGGTCAATTTGGTAAAAACCACCTTGGCGATAAAGATGAATTCCTTCCAACAGCACACGGGTTTGACGAATTTTTTGGCAACCTTTACCACCTAAATGCTGAAGAAGAACCAGAGAATGAAGATTACCCAACCGATCCTGAGTTTCGTAAGAAATTTGGCCCTCGTGGTGTCATTAAGTCATTCGCTGATGGCAAGATTGAAGATACCGGTCCACTGACGCGTAAGCGTATGGAAACGGTTGATGAAGAAACACTAGACGCGGCACTTGATTTTATGGATCGCGCAGTGAAAGCGGACAAACCATTCTTCGTGTGATGGAACGCGACACGTATGCACTTTAGAACGCACGTGAAAGCCGACAGTAAAGGCGTAACCGGTGTCGGTAACTACGCTGATGGTATGGTTGAGCACGATCGACACGTTGGGCAACTATTGAAGCAAGTGGATGAGTTGGGTATCAAAGACAACACGATTGTTTTCTACTCAACGGATAACGGCCCTCACATGAACTCTTGGCCTGATGCGGGTACAACGCCGTTCCGTGGTGAGAAAAATACTAACTGGGAAGGTGCTTACCGTGTACCTGCTATGGTTCGTTGGCCGGGTAAATTGAGCCAGGAACCGTTTCTAACGAAATCATGCACCATATGGACTGGATGCCAACCTTCCTTGCAGCAGCAGGCGATGACCAAATCAAAGAGAAGCTACTTAAAGGCCACACCGCTGGTGATAAAACGTTCAAGCTTCACTTAGATGGCTATAACTTCCTTCCATACTTAACTGGCGAAGAAGAAAAAGGTCGTCGTCATGAGATCTTCTACTTTACCGATGACGGTGATCTAGCAGCACTTCGTTATAACCAATGGAAAGCGGTGTTTATGGAGCAGCGCGCAACGGGTACTATGCAAATTTGGGCTGAACCGTTCGTGACGTTACGTCTTCCTAAGCTGTTTAACCTCCGTATGGACCCATACGAAAACGCAGACATTACATCGAACACATATTACGACTGGTTGTTAGACCATGCTTATATGTTCGTTCCAGCACAAGCGTATGTGGGCAAGTTCCTAGAAACCTTTGCTGAATATCCGCCACGTCAAAAAGCTGCGAGCTTTAGCTTGGATCAGGTAATGGAAAAACTGCAGGAATCTCATAACAAGTAAGTGATTGTTTGAGTGAAACTGAACAGATTGAAGAGCTCTTAGGAGCTCTTTTTTTATGCGCATATCGATGAGTAAATCCCGGTCGTGAATACGAATCACAACAATCGAGCTCATTGCGACTAAATAATTGTAAATTCGTTGTTTTTACGTCTACCTTATTAAGCATAAGGATGTATAAAAACAAGGAATGTTATGTCTGCATGGTTGTGCTCACTGGTAAACGGATTGAAACACCAGCGAGTCGCAGTATTATCCGCAATCTTGTCTTCACTGATGTTGTCGCTGTTCAGTCTGAACGCCTATGCCAACGAGCAAGATCCTAATATCAACTCTGATATTTCAAAGGCCAACTCTGTAGCGTCACCCGTTAGCTCTGACGCTTTACCTATCGGTTCTAAAGCCAGCTATGCCGGTTCGGAAGCATGTGTTGATTGTCATAGTGAAGAAGTCGCAGCGTGGGAGGGCTCTCATCATGATATGGCGATGAAGCACGCTACAGACGAATCTGTATTAGGCGATTTCAACGATCAAACATTCACTCATGACGGTAAACCCAACCGATTTTTCCGCAAGGGCGAAGAGTTCTGGGTCAATATTGAAGGGCAAGACGGCCACTTTAAAGATTACAAAATCAGCTATACCTTTGCCTTTGAACCACTACAACAATACATGGTTGAATTTGAAGACGGCCGTGTACAGTTGATTCCTTTCGCTTGGGATTCTCGCACTGAGGGCGAAGGCGGTCAACGCTGGTTTCACCTCTATCCTGATACCACCAACACCGATGAATTCTACTGGACCAATAGCGGTCAAAACTGGAACTTCATGTGTGCTGATTGCCATTCAACGAACCTAGAGAAAAACTACGACAGCGCGAGTAATACCTACAACACTACTTGGTCTGAGATTAATGTCGGTTGTGAAGCGTGTCATGGCCCTGCGAGTGAGCACGTTGAAAAGGCTCAGCTAGCAAAAGCTAACGGTGGAAAGGATGCTCCAGTCTCGGCGCATTATGGTTTTGACCGCGACTTGTCGAAGTCGGTCAAAGAGTGGATCTATCAAGAGGGTAATTCAACCCTGCAACCAAAAGACATCATCCATACCAATCAAGTTCAAACCTGTGCTCAATGCCACAGCCGTCGTACTCAGTTAAATGAAACGGGTGATCACGTTAACGGGTCTTTCTTTGATAAGTATCGCTTGAGCTTGATTACCCCAGAGCTTTACCACAACGATGGTCAAATCTACGATGAAGATTACGTTTACGGATCTTTCCTTCAATCCGTGATGGCTGAAAAAGGCGTCACATGTACTAACTGCCACGATCCTCATACCGCTGAACTAAAAATTGCGGAAGAAGCCGTGTGTAGCCAATGTCATATTGCATCAGAATACACGCCTGAAAAGCACACATTCCACGAAGCGAATACTGAAGCTTCACAATGCACGACTTGTCACATGCCAGAGACGACTTACATGGAGGTCGACCCAAGGCGTGACCACAGTTGGCATATCCCACGTCCTGATATTAGCCAACACATTAAAACGCCGAACGTGTGCACTAGCTGTCATGCAGATCAAACCGACCAGTGGGCAGATAAGCAAATCGGTGAGTGGTTCCCAGATTCTAAGTATCGTAATCAGCAGCACTTTGCCGTTGCCTTTTATGCTGACTCGATAGGGCACAGAGGTGCAGAGGATGCGTTGGCATACTCGGCTCAGGACTCTAGCTTAAGCAATATCATTCGTGCATCGAGCTTAGAACGTTTGGGCGGTAATACGGGTAAGAATACGCTTATTTCGCTGGCAAGAGCGGTGAAACATGATGATGAAATGATCCGTTTGGGTGTGGTACAAGGCTCGTCTGGTTTCCCATTCACTGACCGTTGGCAAATTCTAGAGCCGCTACTGAAAGACCCTGTATTGTCGATTCGTTCAGAAACCGCAGGCGCATTAGTGCGTTATTGGGGAGAAATGAACCCTCTGCAGAAAGACCAAATCAAGCCTGCATTAGAAGAGTACATAGAAATACAGCAATTTAATGCCGACAGAGGATTTGGACGTACTAACCTAGGCAACGTTTACCGAGATTTAGGCCAGCACGACAAAGCGATTGAGTTTTATCTAGGCGCTATCGAGATTGAGCCTTATTTCGAAAACAGCTACGCCAATTTAGCGGATTTGTATCGAGCGCAAGGTAACGAGGCAAAAGCGTTGTCGACCTTGAAGCAAGGTATTGAAGCTCAGCCTAAATCGAGTGTTTTGCCATACAGCACAGGATTGTCTCTGCTTCGTGTGAAAGATTACGAACAAGCAACGGACTACCTTAAACAAGCCGCTGAAACTGCGCAAACCGACCCTCAATATTGGTATGTGTACGGATTGGCTTTGGAAAAATCGGATGTGCTTGCGGCAAGTCAATCACTGCATAAGGCTTACCAATTTAGCCGCAACCCACAGCACCTGTATGCCCAGTGTGAAGTGTTGGCGCGAAACAGTCATATACCGGGCGTACCAAAGGCGTTTGAGCAATGTATTTCATCATTGAGCAAAGTGGCACCGCCGGAAGCCATTAACCAATTGAAAGCTAGGTTTAAATAAAGCGATGAGGTGAGCTTGGCTATCGAGCTTGCTGCTTATTCCGCTTGTAACCAATTATCGCGTTTATAACTAATAGTTATGGAGCTTGTGAGTAGGATGTACGCAGCCAGATTGAATTAAGGGAAGACCTATGAACCATGCGCAACAAGCAATAAACCAACTGATTGAACAAACAGAGAAAAGTGTTATCGGTCAGAGCCACGTCGTTCGGGCTCTGGTGATAGGGTTATTGACTAATGGCCATGTGCTTTTAGAGGGACTTCCCGGTACAGCGAAAACTCGCTCAGTAAAATCGCTGGCGAATCTACTGAACACCAGTTTTGGTCGAATTCAATTTACGCCAGACCTGCTGCCATCTGATGTGACGGGCACGGAGGTGTATCAAGAGCTTGATGGAAAGCCTCAGTTGCATTTCCAACCGGGTCCTATTTTCAACAGCATTGTATTAGCCGATGAAGTGAACCGTGCGCCTGCAAAAGTACAGGCTGCTCTGCTTGAAGCGATGGCGGAAGGGACGATTACGGTGGGTGGTCAAACTCACATCCTGCCAGATTTGTTCATGGTGCTAGCCACACAAAACCCAGTTGAGCAAGAAGGTACGTATCCACTGCCTGAAGCACAAATGGACCGTTTCATTATGAAAGTGACAGTCGACTATCCAGAAGATGAAGCTGAACGCGACATCATTCGACTTGTGCGCAGTGAGGAACTCGGTAGTGAGACCAGTTCAGAATTAGTCACGCCACAACATATTGAACCTGAGTTGGTACTTGAAGCTCGGCGCCAACTTCCAGACATTGCCGTTTCTGATTTAGTTGAGAACTACATTGTGGCCTTGGTGATGGCAACTCGTAAGCCAGAGCGTTACCCAGAATCAAACTTGTCTAAATGGATTGAGATTGGTTCAAGTCCGCGTGCTTCCATCGCGTTGGATAAATGTGCTCGCGCTTATGCATGGTTGCAAGGACGTGACCATGTCACGTTGGACGATGTGCGTGCCATGTTACCAACCGTATTAGGTCACCGATTCTCGTTGTCTTACGACGCATTGGCCGATGGTGTTGACCATCAAAGAGTGGTTGAAGAACTGCTCGATAATGTTGAGATTGGATAACTAGGGGGGCGTCATGGCGAAGCCAACACAAGCTCCCAAATCGCAAGGCCTTGATCCACGACTGTATTGTGATTATTCAAGGTTAGTGCGAATTCAGGCTCAAGGTGAGTCGTTTTCACTGTTACCTCATTTAAAAGCGGGCAGCGTACTTTCAGGCAGACATAACTCTTTGTTCCGTGGTCGTGGTTTGAACTTCGAAGAATTACGTCATTACCAATTGGGTGATGATATCCGTAATCTCGATTGGAAAGTTACGATGCGAACGGGTAAGCCTCATGTTCGTAGCTATACCGAAGAGAAAGACCGTAATGTGATGATCTGTGTCGATCAGCGCAGTTCGATGTTCTTTGCGTCTCAAAACACCATGAAATCTGTTGTGGCTGCCGAAGTGGCGGCATTGTGTGGATGGCGAGTGCTGAAAGATGGTGATCGAGTTGGTTTCGTTTTGGCGTCGCACCAAAAGCTCTTTCATACCAAAGCGCAGCGTTCTCAATCGGACTTATTGGCTCAGTTAAAACATCTTACCAAGGCTAATCAAAGCTTAGGTGTCAGTGTGAGCGATAGCGAAGGTGTTGGATTTAGCCAGTGGATTGAACTGATAAAACGAATGAGATTAAAGCAATCGACCTTAATCTTTATTAGTGATTGGCGAGATTGCCAAGAGCAACATCTTGACCGACTAAAGCAACTGCAACAACACAACGACATCTTAGCCATTATGGTCACCGATTCATTAGAACAGTCATTGCCTCAAGATCTTGCAAGCGCAAACTGGGTGGTGGGTGATGGTCGCTTTCAACTTAATCTGGATAGCCAATCTAAGGTTAACCTCGCAAGTGAAAGCCTTGCCCAAAAAGCGGCACTTCAGAAACTGTCCCTTGCTAAATTGATGGCGATGAAAAACCTCCCTTATATAGAATTAGACACGTCGGGCAATCACATATCACAGCTGCAGAAACTAGTGGGAGGGCGCTAAATGGCTGTTGAACATACTCCCCCAAGTACCTATATCCTCCGCGAACTGCACGATGTAGCGATTCCTGACAGTGTGAGCTGGGCTCCTCAAACGATCGGCTGGAAGATCCTTGGCGTTATTCTGTTATTAGTCGCTATCTATCTGGCTTATCGCTTGGCGTTAAGGTGGTGGAATAACCGTTATCGCAAAGAAGCGCTTCAAGAACTCATGGTACTGGATGCAAGAGATAAGAACTCAACCGAACGAACCTTTAAAGTCCTCAAAGTGGTGCTTCGTTACCTAGACAGCAGTAATGCCAAGTTGTTTGGCCAAGCTTATGTGAACCGTTTGAACGCTTATCTGCCTGTTAGCGCCAACACGAGTGAAAACAGCAATGCGTTCTTTGCCGATGAAGTTTCGGAATTATGGATGCAAAGCCTAATTGACTCTAATGTGCGTTTGAGCTTTGAACAGCGTTTAGAGGTAATTCAAACCGCGATGATGTGGCTAAAACTTCACAAGCCGAATGTACAGGTAACGGTTGAGGGGCAAGACAATGTTTGATGTTTTATCTGCCAGTTTTGAATTTGCACATCCGCTGTGGTTTATTGCGCTGCCTTTACCGTTGTTGGTCTACTTTGCGGTGCCAGCTTATCGAACTAAGCAAATGGCGATTAAGGTGCCATTTTTTCGAGAATTGGTAGAAGCGATTGGGGAAGCACCGTCAGAAGGTGCAAGCCAGTTAACTCCAAGCTGGTGGCAACGAACCACGCTCATTATTACTTGGGTATTGGTCGTGTGTGCGTTAGCGAAACCAACCATTCTTGGTGAGCCACAGGTTCGCGAACAATTGGGTCGTGATGTGATGGTGGTGGTCGATTTGTCTGGCTCAATGGCGGAGCAAGATTTCACTTCTAAACAAGGCGATAAAATCTCTCGTTTAGATGCGACCAAAGAGGTGCTGGCTGATTTTGCGAAAACCAGAAAAGGTGACCGACTCGGTTTGATCTTGTTTGGTGATGCAGCGTTTGTACAAACGCCATTTACCGCGGACCAAGATGTATGGCTTGAACTGCTTAATCAAACCGATGTCGCGATGGCAGGGCAAAGTACGCACTTGGGCAATGCAATTGGCTTGGCGATCAAGGTGTTTGAACAAAGTGAAAAGCAAAGTGCTGCCGTTCAAGATTCAAACGTCGACACCAACGAAAAAGAGAAAGTCGTGATCGTATTAACAGACGGTAATGATACAGGAAGTTTTGTTGAGCCTATCGATGCCGCAAAAGTCGCCAAGGCTAAAGGCGTTCGAATTCACGTTATTGCGATGGGCGATCCGCAAACCGTTGGAGAGGTTGCTCTGGATATGGAAACCATCAAGCGTGTCGCTCAAGAGTCAGGTGGCGAAGCCTTTGAAGCACTTAACCGCGACGAACTGACCAAAGCCTATGCTCAGATTGGTGAGCTTGAACCTCAGTTATATGAAAGTACCACTTATCGCCCTAAACAGGGGCTGCACCACTATTTGATGGCGATTGTTGTAGTGATGTATTTGACCGCATTCAGCTTAGCAACGATACGCCGAAGATCGCTGCTCGCTTCTTCTGTTAAGAATTTGAAAGGAGAGAGTGATGCCTGATTCTCTCACGATACAACAGTTTTTTACCCAGTTTCATTTTATCCGACCTTTGTGGTTGTTGGCCTTTATTCCGATGTTCTTCCTGTTATGGGTTCGTTGGAGAGAAGAGACCAAACCAACGTGGAAAGACATTTTACCTACACATTTACGTGATGCATTGACGATTGGCGAAACAGGCTGGCGCAAGCAACTGCCGTTGAAGCTATTGGTGGTGATTGTGACTATCGCCATCATTATCTGTTCTGGCCCAACATGGCAGCGTGAGGCTTCGCCTTTTGGTGAAGACAAAGCGTCGATGTTGGTTGTGCTTGATAATAGTGAATCTATGCTTGCTAAAGATTTGCCTCCAAGTCGCTTGGAACGATCTAAGCAGAAAATTAGAGACTTATTGGCAGCTCGCAAAGGCGGTAATACGGGCTTAGTGGTTTATGCAGGCAGCGCACACGTGGCGATGCCCGTCACGCAAGACAGCAAGGTGTTTGAACCGTTTCTAGCGGCTATCACACCCGATATCATGCCTGTTTCAGGTAAGTCAGCAGAGGAAGCGTTGCCGCTCATCAATCAGCAATTGTCTGGTGAGTTAGGTTCGTCAGTGTTGTTGGTATCAGATGGTGTGAATCCAAGTACCACACGAGCTTTTGAAACTTTCTTTAACGAAAACCCATATCAGCTGCTGATTTTGGCTGCCGGAAATAGCGATGTGGTGAGCGATAACCCTGTCGACCTAGATTCATTGCGTAACTTAGCGAGTAAGACGGGTGGACGAGTGGTTGAGGTGACCGTTGATGATTCGGATATCCAACAACTGAACAGAGCGGTTGAAAGAAACATGCAGCTCAACGGCGAATCTTCAATGCCTTGGAAAGACATGGGCTATGGCTTGCTTATCCCAATGGCGATTATCATGTTGTTGTGGTTCAGAAAAGGATGGTTGGTGCAGTGGTGTGTCGTTGGTCTAGTGATTTCGGGCAGCATCTATTCACCAAGCACTTTGGCGAAAACGGTCAACTTAACCGCTGATAAACCGGTTGTGGTGGAGTCGGTTACGGCTTGGGACAAAACAGCTCAATGGTGGTGGGACTTATGGTTAACGCCCGATCAGCAAGGTCAACGCCTGTTGAATCAGAAAGAATATCTTCAAGCTGCCAAACATTTTACTGACCCAATGCGAAAGGGCGCGGCTTATTACTATGCTCGTGATTTTAAGCTCGCTCACAGTGCGTTTTTGCAAACCAAAACTGACCTTGGTTTGTACAATGCAGCGAGTGCGTTAGCTAGGCAGCGTGAATACCTTGCCGCACGAGACCTCTTGAAATCATTAAGTGAGAAAGAGGATCTGTCACCAGAACTAAGAACGGATGTGGAGAACAATCTTGCTGTGCTTAGTGGAATTGTCGAAGAGGTAAACCGAACCAGTGAAAGCCAGTCTGGAACCACAGATGGCCCTGAAGAATCTTTAGAACTCGAAGACGATCAGCCGCGAACGGGTGATGGCGCTGAAGAAGAAACGGTAGCGGAATTGATGCTTAAGGAAACACTTAACGCGAATGAGATTTTGGGCAGCCAAGAGCTTGCCGACAAGTGGTTAAAGCGAGTAGAAGCCGATCCTAAGTTCTTCTTGAAATCCAAATTCCAAATTCAGTTAAGAGATCCTGCGCCTTCCATCGAACAAGCGTCAAAACAGGAGCAAACGCAATGAGTCGATATGATTTAGCTCTTGAAGCGATTCAATCAAAGAGAGTGCGATTCAGATCCCATAAGTGGCTACTGTCGATGATTCTTATATTGAGTTGGTTTTTTCCTTTTGTTGCTTCTGCTACAGATATCTTCGACCTCCAAAAAAGTGGTGACGTTGAGCTTATCGCTTGGGTAGGGGAAAAGCCAAAGTCAGGCGATAAGATAACGCAGACTAAAGTGAGCGTTAATGAGCAGGTAATTCTGAACATTGAGGTGGCGACGCCGCGTTGGTTAACGGGAGGGACTCGAATCGGCAGTATCGAAATCCCTAACGTGATCGCTAAGCAACGTAACCAACTCGCGACTAATTACACGGAACGGGTCAATGGCACTACATGGTCGCGTCAACGATGGGAAGTGACACTTTATCCGATGACTTCTGGCGAGTTTGTCATTCCAACCGTGCCGGTTCGTATCCAAGTTTCTGCTCCTGATGGTTCAAACGTGGGCGGTACGCTTTACACGCAGCCGATTAAGTTTGAAGCTTCGTTGCCTTCAGGTTTACTCGATAATGAAACGCCTTGGTTTTCTGCGACAGAAGTAGATATAGAGCAGCAATGGCAACGCTCAAGTGAAGAGCTAAAAGTTGGCGATGCTATTACTCGAACTATCACGATTAAGGCAAAAGACAGCTTTTCTGTGTTGCTGCCAGATGTGCTAACCAATAAGTCCACTAAGCAGTTCCAAGCTTACCCACAGCCCAACCGTTTGGATGACACTCAAGAACGTGGTGATTATCGCTCAAGCCGAGTTGAACAGACTGTATATGTGATTCAGCAGGGTGGTGAGTTTACGCTGCCAGAGTTTTCATTTCAGTGGTGGGACAGCAAAAATCAACGCCTTGAAAACGTGGTGATAAAAGGCGAAGTGTTTGAAGCCAAACACACAGTCCAATCTTTCATCAAAGCCTACATGTCGGTGTTTATTAGTGTTGGTTTGGTGTTGTTAGTCTGCATTGCGTTGATTGTTTCGGTTAAGCGTTACTACGCAAACCGCCCAACACCGAGTTGGCTGGTACTACGTCGTTTAGTTAAGCAAGGTAATTGGGCTGCATTAAGAACCTTTATCTACCGTCAATTGCGAAACCAAACCTCTCAGTTAGAACTGAATAAAGTGCAACTGGATAAAGCGCAACATGGTAAATCAAATGGACAAAAGCGTTGGCTAGAAGATAGCGAAGCCCTTCAACAAGGATGTGAAGATAAAAACGTATTCACTCGTTTATGGAAAGGGTTACGTAACTTGCCCAGTGACACATCAAACTCAAGCAATTCTCGTTCAATTGCTGCTCGCTTGAAAATCCCTAAAGCCTTGCCAGACTTAAAAGATAGAACTAAGTAGTAAACTTTAGTCATTCGCATCGAACATAATCGACAGGTTCTCTACTATGGAGAACCTGCTTCTTTAATATGGAACTGTATGAAAAGTACCGAACTAAATCTAATTCCTATATTTGTCGCTATTTATGAAGAGCAGAACTTATCTAGAGCTGCTAATCGCATGGATATAAGCCAACCAGCAGTGAGTAAAGCACTTGCAAGGTTGAGAGATATCTATGATGAGCCACTGTTTCATCGCACCACATCAGGCGTAGAGCCAACCACATTCGCTATTGATATCTATCCTGCAATGGCCGCTGCACTTAAAAACTTTACTTCTACCTTATCCGCATCAAGAGACTTCGATCCTAAAACCTCAGGCCGCGTGTTTTCCATTGCCTGCGTCTCGGCGGCGAGCTACGAAATGATGCCAAAAGTCATGCGGTTAATCAGCCAAGTCGCACCAGGTATCGCGTTAGAGGTTCATCCTCTGTTTACCGAAGACTATGAGTCTGATTTAAGGCTGCAAAGACACGACGTGATTGTTGATATGACGCCTAAAGGAAGAACCATGCTTAAGCACGAGGTGATTTCTACAGAAGAGCTGGTGGTGGTGTGTAGTAGTGATCATCCTACGGTTGGCGATACCATCGATATGGAACAGTTCTTAGCACTCGAGCATGTGGTGGTCTCTAGGTGGCATGCGCGCAAAAGCTTATTAAGCTCTGAGCACTATAGTGACCTTGAGAAACGTAGAATCGTGTATCGCGCAGCGGGCGTTGTAGAGATGCTTCCTGTTATCGAAGGCTCTGAGTACATCGGAGTGATGCCTATTTCATCAGTGCGTTGTTTTGCTGAAAAGTACGCGGTAAAAACACTACCATTACCCTTCGAGTTGGAAGACCTCGATATGTGTATGATTTGGCATCCAAGCCGTACTAATGAACCAAGCCATAAGTGGTTACGAGCTAAGATCAAAGCGGCAGCAAAAGAGTTATCAAGTTAGCCTATACAAGGACATAGCCATGGACAGCATTCGCGTGATTTTAAACGGAAAGAAAGCCAATATCCCGGAATTAAGGCAAGCCACCTTTGCGGCGAGGGACAATGATATTGACCTGCAAGTTAGAGGGACTTGGGAATCGTCGGACATGTTTCGTTTGGTAAGCGAGGCAATATGCGATGGTGTTAAGCGTCTGATTGTTGTCGGTGGCGATGGAACGGTGAATGAAGCCGTTAACGCGCTCAACCTGTTCCGTGCCAGTGAAAGACCACAACTGGCGCTTGTCCCAATGGGCACTGCGAATGATTTTGCTACCGCAACGGGAATACCTAACGATATTTCGGGTGCTTTTGAACTAGCGCTGGAAGGCAAGGCGTTTGCGGTGGATAGCGCGCGTGCGAATGACCGCTATTTTATGAATGTCGCTGCGGCGGGTTTTGGTGCTGAAGTCACAGCTGAAACGCCAGTCGAGCTTAAAGATTTTCTCGGTGGCGGTGCGTATACACTAACAGGTGTGGTGAAAGCACTTGGCTTTAAGCCCTACAGTGGCACGTTGCCCATAGACAAAGGCAGCTTTACCGGCGAGATCCTTGTTGGTGCTTTTTGTAATGGTCGCTTAGCGGGTGGAGGACAAGAGTTAGCACCCAATGCATTGATTGATGATCGCTGTTTACCCAGTCGGGTATCGAGCTATCACGCGCCACCATGGCAAGGTGGGTTATCCAAGTCAGTGAGAAGTTCGCCCCGCTGTATGTGGCCTTGAAGGAGAACCTACTTCAACAAGTGGTGGTTCAGGCGGATGAAACGCCGCTCAATGTGCTCAAAGAAGAGAAGCAGTGTTATATGTGGCTTTACTGCTCAGGCGCTGACTCGCCCGAAGCGGCACTGCCGAATGTGAAAAAATCGCCTTGTACGACTATCAAAACAGTCGCGCGAGGGTGTGCCCCGTGGACTTTTTAGGTGACTACAACGGTTATCTACAAACCGATGGCTACACGGCTTATCATGGTCTGCATCACGTCACTAATGTGGGGTGCTTAACGCAAGTTCATGGACGCGAAGAAGCTTCAAGGGGAAGGTAAATCGGGCAAGGCTGATAAAGTGCTGGCTAAACCCCAAAAGCTCTACGGGATAGAATCACGCTTAAAAGGTGCGCCTGCCGAAGAACGCAAAGCAGAGCGTTAAGCGTATGCCAAGCCGATACTGGATGAGCTTTACCAATGGATGACAACCCAGAAGGTGATAGGCTCTAGCCCACTAGGCAAAGCAATAAAGTACTAGCTCGGGCAATGGCCTAAACTCATTCGTTATATCGACGATGGTCACTTATCTATCGATAATAATCGCGCTGAACGCGCAATTAAACCGCTGGTTATTGGCAGGAAAAATTGGCTATTCTCCAACACACCAAACGGTGCTGAGGCGAGCGCGATGCTTTACAGCATCATCGAGACCGCGAAAGCCAACGGTCTTATCCTCTAAGACTACATGGTCAAGTGCATGAAAGAGCTGGCGAAAGCAGAGCCTGATATCGACGCACTTCTACCTTGGACCTCTTCGGGTCAAGTCAAAACAGACCTCAACAATATTGGCTTTGGCCTCGAAACTTACGTTTGGTGCTAGCTATGCCATCAGACTCTAATAACATATTTGGGTTCTTTGATGAGTTTGAAGCTTCAGAAGGAGAGTCACAGCAACCCCCTATAGAGCTGTTTCAAGAACCCGTTGAAATTTTATCAACCCTAGATAGTCAGCCAAATAAGGTACAACAAGAAGTCTTTGTGATAAATAAAAAGCGACATCCACTCACGGTAGTGAATATATGTAGGGTCACGTCCTGCATAAGCGATTTATTCAAATTTAAAGAGTGAATTAATATCGCACCATAAAGAAAAAATACTTCAAATACTCCAGAAATGAGCATGGCTGAGCATAGGGATTCTCAGGTTTGATGATACCAATATCAGGTCAGATGGCCGAACACATTTATGGGTACAACCATGAATTTAACGCATCGCTCACTCATGGTTATCGCTATCACTGTTGCTCTTTCTGCGTGGGGTAGTGATGAAACCAGCTCACGTCCTATTAAGCCAGAACCGCTTCAGACATTACCAACAGAGCAGGTTTCAGTATCCATCGGGGACGCGACTCTTTTCGCAAATAGAGAGTCTGTTGTGATCAATACCTTAGCAGGTGACGAGCAACGCGTATCCATTGAAGCGTTTAAAGGAATCACTTACGCCGATCAACAACGTTTTCAGCACAGTCACTCCGTCAATTAGAAGACAATTCTGATAGCGCTATAGATGCGACACAATTTAGCGCCGTGTGCCCACAGCTTAAAATAACCCAGCAAGAGCAATCTGAAGATTGCTTGAATCTTAATATTTGGCGTCCTTCGGAGATCAATGGTTCAGAGTCATTACCCGTGTATGTCTTTATTCATGGTGGGGACTTTGAATATGGCGCAGGTTCTGATACCGACATTAACGGTGATACCGTCGTGGCTAAAAGATACCATTCGATATACGGGTGGCGTTGGCGCTGGAAAGGCGAACCTCGATATTTTCAAAGAGTTCAGTATAGGTGCGTCGTACAACAAAACGATTCAATTCGGCACAAAAAACTCGGGAGTCGCTGCGCTTCAGCAGCTCCAGTTTCGAGTGGCAAACACACCATTGATGCTGGGTGTGAAACAGATTATTGGCCAGAGCTCGGTAGAGTTTGAGACCAGTAATGAAGATGTGAATAACGCTATCAATGGCGTTATTCAATATTTTATGGGCGAAAGCTCGGTGACCTCTGGGCTGGGTGTTGTCGCGGAATACGATAATGCGATTGATAATCGTTGGACCGTTTCTGCGTTTTATGGCCTGGGTAAAGCGACAGTAGAGGGCAGTTTGTCAGACGATGAAAGTGTCGATGCGTATGGTGCTGGATTTCGCTATCAGATAGCTTGCCGATATGGGTTACACATGGGGGTAGACCTCGCTTTTAGTGACGTTGACAGCGCGTTTTATATAACGGTTGGCAGTGGATTCTAATGATGGAAAGGTGGGTGTTAGTCAATCGATTGATTTTTCTACATGCAGCATAGTTTTCATAGCAATCATGAACTAGTATTTTTTTACAACAAACATAACAGGTATCAATATGAAAAATTACGACCCAAATGAATTGGACGCTACGCAAGTATTACTTGATGGTGTCGATACAGATAAACGTTCGACTTTGACTAAGTTAGCGGTTGGGGCTGCGGCACTGCCTTTTGCCTCTGTTTTACATGCAGCCCCTGAAAAACTGGTTGGCCAAAACATCAAACTGATGCCTAACGAGAAAGGGCCATTTGATATCGTTATCGAAAATGGCCGTGTTGTTGATCCTGAAACTGGACTCGACGCAATTCGTCACGTCGGTATTAAAGGTAAGCGTATTGCTGCAATCTCAGACAAAAAGCTGCAAGGCAAAACAATCATCGATGCTGAAGGTCTCGTGGTTGCACCTGGCTTTATCGATATGCACGCTCACGGACAACAACTTCCTGCTGCCCGTGCTCAAGCATTCGATGGCGTAACCACCGCTCTTGAGATGGAATCTGGTCTATTCCCAATCGGAACGTACTACGATATTACTGCTGCTGAAGGTCGCCCGATTAATTACGGCGCTTCTGTAGCATGGACTTACGCTCGTATTCAAGCAAAAGAACCTACGATGCCTGCTCCTGATGGTACGATTGTTTGGTTCCAGAAAGCTTTTTCTAAAAACAATTGGCAAAATACCCTAGCAACCCCAGATGAATTAAAACAAATTCTGGGCTCGGTTGAGCAAGGTCTTAAAGAGGGGGGCTTAGGCATTGGTATTAACGCGGGTTACGCACCAGGTTATGGCCACAAAGAGTACTATGATCTTGCTAAACTAGCAAAACGCTATGAAGTACCAACTTACACTCACGTTCGTTACCTAAACAGCGCAGAGCCACAATCAAGCTTTGAAGCATACCAAGAACTCATTAGCCTGTCGGCGACAACGGGTGCACACATGCACATTTGTCACCTCAACAGCACGTCAGTACAAGATATCGAAGATTGTGCCGATTTAGTTCAATCCGCCATTGATCAAGGTTTAGCCGTTACTACTGAAGCTTATCCTTATGGTGCTGGCTCTTCCGTTATTGGCGCAGAAGTTTTCCGTGGTGACGATTGGTTACAACGTTGGGGTGTACCAAGCGCTAGCTACATGGAAGCGAATGGTAAAGCACTAAACCAAGAAAAAGTCACTGAACTACAAGCATCAGCGCCCGGTACCGTGGTTGTCATGCACTTCTTAAAACCCGATGAGAACAAAGAAGATCGCGCTAAAATGGACCGTTCAGTATTGTTCCCAGGTGCAGCTATCGCTTCAGATGCAATGCCTTGGATGGATGATAAAGGCGTATTAATTGAAGGTGATGTATGGCCACTTCCAAGCAACGCAATAGCTCACCCTCGCTCACTTGCTTGTTTCTCTCGTTTTATTGAAAAATATGTCGAGGAATACAAAGCGGTAACACTAGTAGAAGCGATGGAAAGAACTAGCTTAAACGCATGTCGTATTCTTGAGGATGCTGTTCCACAAATGGCAAATAAAGGTCGTATTCAAGTAGGTAAAGATGCTGATTTAGCTATTTTCAAACTTGATGAAGTAAAAGCCGTTGCAACATTTGATAAACCAAATGCCCTTTCTACAGGCATGAAATACGTACTTGTAAACGGGACACCTATCATTGAAGCTGGTGAAATGTTGTTAGATTCAAACCCAGGTGAAGCGGTTCGCAACAAAGTTACGGGCTAAGTTATCCTGACTTAAAAGGTTGGGCATTAGCTCAACCTTTTTTATTGCTTACCGAGTAAATATAGACAACGAAAATCGAAAGAGAGCATGCTATGAGCAAGAAGCCTATTCCAGTAACAATTTTAGCCGGATTTTTAGGAGCAGGGAAAACGACCCTACTAAACCATATATTAACCAATGCAAATGGAATGCGCATGGCTGTGATCGTCAATGATTTTGGATCAATCAATGTTGATGCGGAGTTAGTTAAATCTGAAAGTGAAAATATGATCAGCCTAGAGAATGGCTGTATCTGTTGTAACCTTGCAGAAGGACTAGTCGTTTCGGTAATGCGTTTACTCGCATTAGAGGAACGCCCAGACCATATTATTGTTGAAACTTCAGGTATCGCAGAACCTAAAGAAGTGGCACTTCAATTTGAAGATCCGGAACTGCAAGCACACGCACCTTTAAATGCAATCGTGACGACGATCGATGCGGAAAACATTTTAGGGCTAGAAGGCCCAATGGAGACGTTGTCGAAGCAGCAAATTCAAGTGGCTGACATTGTTCTGGTTAATAAAGTTGACCTAGTCGATGCTGATAAACTAGAGCAAGTCAAAGCATGGTGCCGAGTACAAGCTCCGTTTGCTAAATTGATTGATATTTCATTCGGTGAAGTGGATTTACCTATCTTATTTGATGCCCCTGAAAGTACGCGCTTTGTCACTAACAAAATAGCGGCTGATCAAAAGGAATGCCAGCACCATGATTGTCATGATGAGCACTGTCATCACGTGAACCATGATTTCGAAACATTCAGCTTTGAAACTGATCAACCACTTAATCTACAAAGTTTGTATCCTCTACTGCAACAGTTTTCAATTGATGCTTATCGCATGAAAGGTATTTTAAATTTAACCGATCGTCCTGATCATCGCTGTGTATTTCAGTGCACGGGCCAGCGAGCCAATGTGACGGTTGGAGATGCATGGGAAGATGATGAATCTCGTTCGTCACGGTTAGTCTTCATTGGACCTAAAGGTGGCCTTGATAAAGAGAGTATGCGTAAAAAACTGAACGCACTGGTGGCGTAGTTAGAACGGAAATGGAGTAGATGGCAAGCCTATCAACCTAGCGCTTGCCTATACCTAGCTTACCTCTGCCTACTTTGCATTGACTCATCCTAAGCATCCTTATCTTATTGAATTATTGGCTACTTTCGATTCTATTCGGTTTTTCCAAATCCATATTGCTCATTCCCCTCGCCATCTGAAACAAAATAGTCTTATCGATTTTCGAGACTCTGTTCATCAGTACCTTCTCAGAATCGGTTAACGTCAAAAAGCAGATAAAGACTCAATCGTGGGTTATTGGGGCGTGTTGATCAGCGATTGTTAGCTCGATGGTTAGTCCTCAATGATGGAATCAAAATGACGACTAAATATAGAATAAACCATGATTTGTCCCGCCATAATCGCGCCAAACATCAGCAAGGCGGACAGACCAATATTCGGAATGGGTAAAATGGAGGTCGCAAAGAAGGACTCACTTGCTCCGACAATGATTCGACTACCGGGGACAAGAATGATGATCCCTTGAATAATGTATATGAGTGGTGGAACGTGACGCAATTTTCCCATCCCCAACCCGTAAAGCGTAATGAGTATTGTGCTTACCCATGTACCTACAACCCAATCGGAAGTAAACCAATGTGGCCCCCACATGCCAATTGCCGCGACAGGAAGGCCTAAGAGAATTTCTGTCATACTTGCGTTGAAAATAAGGCCAATAGCGACAGAAATCCCGATCAGTGCGGTGACATGAAGAACGAATGGGATTTCATCAATAAATACCGGTACCGATAATGGTTGATTGATTATGTTGGCTAAGCCTAACCCCATAACAATGCCGATGAATATTTTCATTACTATGAGTGCGCTTTGTGCAAGCAGTTCGATACCTGACCGAAAGTCATTGAGAGCAAGACTGGCTAAGCCGTTGGTGACGGTTAACCCAGGAATAAAAAGGACAATGGAAGAAATGCACAGTGCCAATGTTGGTAAGCCGGGAACCTGTGCCGCTATCATACCGGTTAAAAAACTGGCTACTAAGGCGACAAAGAACTCGACAAGAATGCTTCTTGGCCCAGTCAGGAAAATTTGTGCTAGCCAGGCTATAGCGCCCAGAATAATGGATAAACCGACCGCCAGATAAGTACTGCCAACTAACATTAAATAACATGGCGGAAGCAATAAATTGGCAAAGCACAAGGTACGATTCGAGTAGGTTTCTGAACCTTCGTAATGGGAATGAGTCGAAAACCCTTTAAGCGTTGCGACTAAATCACGTAAGTTAACCGAGGGTGGTTTTTTGTTTTCCATCACGACTTTTTGCGTGGGTTGCTCAAAAATAGTGATGACTTTTGTCGGGGTCACATCAATAGAGACATCAATGTTCTGGCGTTTTGCATAAGCTTGAGTGTATTGAGCTACCGAGTAAGGCGCACAACCAGATTGATGTAATCGGTCCGAAAAGCTCAAAATTTCTTGCTGGCATTGTTCGATATGATTTGTTTGTTTCATTCTGTTTGTTTCTCAATCACCAAGGCGATATATGTTTGAGGGGCATTCTAATTCAATAGTATCCTCATTCAAGCGTAACCAATAGTCGTGTATAGAGGACGGGCCCCTACAAACGAACAAGGCAATGGTTAAAAAGATAGGATTCATTGAATGAGAGGTTATCAGTTTATCGTTGAGGTAAATCAGTCATTGTTGAAGCTGCAACCTCAAAAATAGATCCGCTCACGCAGCTATTTGAAGGCGTAAAACTCCAAATCCATGAGGTGATTGATTTAACTCTGAGGCTTTTAGAAAAGCTCGTTAATGAGTAAAGGAAACTAATATTTAGGAAATGGAAGCCTAAATAAGATTGATGATGAGCGTTAGAATCACAACTAGAATGGAACCGACATAAGCAATTTCAATAATGTTTGAATCAATCCAGTTGCAGTATGCTTGAATTGCTAAACTCAGTTTGTTTTTCATAATGGCCTTTGGAAAATTAACCGAAATCTACTGTAAATAATAGCTTATTATGAGTGAGCTTTGATGACGGTTTCAAAGGTTCCTTAGCGCTAACAGTGTGATTGCGGCGCTCACGTATTAACAATATCGTCCCGTGGGTTCATGGGGCGGATACAGTCGATAAGGTTTAAGAGCAGAAAGTTGGGCTAAAAAAGAGCCGCTTATTTGTGGTTCATCGCGGCTTTCCAAGAAGTAGTCGGTATCTCGATACCCATACCCCATTCGCTTGATTAGCTTTATCTTGTTGTTTATCCCTTCTAGGGTGCAGGTGTTTAGCGGATAACTTGCCGATGCGATAATACCGTGAAGATAAGGACTCAGTTTTCGTGCGAACTCTTTCAATGGCTTAATTCCACTCTCTTGTACTTGTGCCCACCACGCCTCCCAGAGCCCTTTAGCATGTGCTTCTGATTCACAATACCAAAGCTCTTTGAGTTGTGCCCCGAGTATATAAGTGGTCATTAAGTCCTTATTGATATTCAATATTTCTGTAAGATAGCTGTCTTGCCGTGGATTTAAGTTGCCTCTATTTTTCAACAACACCCAGCGTGAGCGCTTGACCCATTGCCTCGCTTTTTTATCTTGCTTGAGCTTGTTGGCTTGGTCGACTCTGACTCTATCCATGACCTCACGACCGAACTTAGCGACAACATGGAATAAGTCGTAAACGATTTTTGCGTTCGGGCAGTGCGCTTGAACTTCAAGGTCAAAAGCCGTATTCATGTCCATCGCGACCGCTTCGATATTATTGCCATGCTTGCCTAACAGCTCGAAGAACGGTCGTATGTCCTTGCGGCTACGGCCTAACCCTATCCAAATGACTTGGTGAGTCTTAGCGTCAGCAATGACCGTGGCATACCGATGTCCTTTAAAGATAGCGAACTCGTCCATGACGAGTTGCCTTAGCCCCTCCCATTTCACTGACGGTACCACTTGTCGAAGTCGGCGTTTATCTATCTCTTTAATGGTGTGCCAATGTACGCTCGTTAACTGGGAGATATGCTTAATGGGAAGAAGAGGCAGCAGTTGTTCTATATAACTTTTTAGGCG
>NZ_JBFRTR010000076.1:12271-13164 GCF_041474215.1 Vibrio sp. 10N.222.52.C12 | reverse complement strand
CGACTTCAATATATACAGAAACAAAAAAGGCTCCTTTCGGAGCCTTTTTTATATTTGTACTATCAGTATTAGAAACCAACTGATACTGATAGTACTACTGATTAAAGAAAGTAACTTATCTTTCCCAGTACGCTTCTTCTAGGCTATCTTCTCTTTCAGGAAGGCCACGAGATAAACGTGGAGAGTGTTGAACCAACACTTCATAGCTAGCACGGTTAGAATATTTACAAACTTGTGAGAACGAAGAGTACGTCAAGAATGAATGTTGGTGTTTACTTGAGTTTGGCACGTTTTCTTTGTGGTACTTATTAGCAGCCATATCATGTAATAAAGCTGATAACGCAGCATCACCTGCACCATTGGTATTTTTGATCTTTTCTGGTCCACCCATGTATGGCGCAATGTGCGAATACACTTTAGTTGGGTTTTCACATAAATCTTTATGCGCAGGACGGCTAAATTCAAAACGGTTGAATTCCGCAATTGAACCTGGAAGTAAAGGCAGTGACGTTTCACGCTTAGCTGCATCTTCTGTATAACCAGCCATAAATAGGCCAACAGGTCCCGCAGTACATAGAACAAGGTCTACCCAGTCTAGCGCTTTATCTGATGCAGCCAGTGGATCGCTTTCACCCGTTAACGCTTCAGCTTCGTCTTCATTCATTGCAACAACCGTTACGTGTTGCTCAAGGAAATCTTTCCAGAATTCTGGATCATCTTGAATAACGAACTTAGTACCTAGTGTAAGAACGACTGGCACATCGTATTTCTTCGCGTATTCGATCGCTTTCATTGTTGCTTCAGGCATCGGGTCGCCTGGCTTACAGCGAACTAAATAAGCCGTTAAAACTAAAGCAGAAGCACTTTTGAAGATTTTTTCAGGAATGCTTTCT
>NZ_JBFRTR010000076.1:0-11593 GCF_041474215.1 Vibrio sp. 10N.222.52.C12 | reverse complement strand
TTTTTCAGGAATGCTTTCTGGTTTTAATTGGTTCATTTGTCCTTCGCTAATTGCGAAAGTACGTTCACCGTCTTCTGTAATTAATGCAAAGCAGCGACCAATTGCGCCATCTACCCCTTGTAAATGGTTCAGATCCATTCTGCTTGATGTATTACATAAATAGCGATAACCGTAACTACCAATCTTAATATCTTGGCTCATTACACCTAACAGTGTAGAACGGTCATCCGCTAGCACTGAATAGTTGTGTAATGTGTTACCAATTGTGCCACCAGCGTATTCATTGGTAATCAGGCACTGCTCTTTTAATTCTTGATACAAAGATTCAGCGGCTGCGTCGCCAATAACCAGTGAATGTCCCTTGCTCAAACCATACTTCTCAATAAGTTCAGAACTCACCTTTGCTTCAATATCCACCAATGTTTGGTCAATACCGATAATATGAGTGCGTGACATTCTTTTACTGCTTTGAGCTTGGCTCACTAGAGGATCACGAGCGTGAACCGGAAAGTAGTGCTTTGATTTACGTTGTCCAGGGAATTTCATAAGGCTAGTCTAAGTCAAGGGGAAATAGGTGGCGGATTCTACCGCGCTATATTTAACGCGGCAATCTTTCAAACTATAGCAAACGTTTGCTGAAGGTTTTTTTTATTCGCCTTCCATAAAGCTTAAATCAGGCAGCATGCCCAAATGCTCCGCGTAACGTTTTTGATTAAACTCCGCGCCGTTTTTCATAACGTCAAATACTTCAATTGCCAGTGCACATGCCATAGCCGCAATTGCTTCTTCACGTGGAGTGCCTGTCATCATTAAACGCATCAACGTCTCTTTCACTTTCACTGGTTCGCCATCTTCAAGCTGGTTCTCGATGATCTCAATCAGCTCTTCTTCTTGCATAAATTCATTTTGTTCAGACATTTTTTTATCTCAGGTCTTGGATTTCGAGCGACTATGCCACATATACTTCTGACATCCTAGCGACTCACCTCGCTCTCATGCGATTCTCTAACAAAGTCAGCGCACTATTTGTGCAAATGAAACTGTGATTCCGGTCTCGGATCTGTCACGGCGTTTCTCTTTCTGTTAGAATCTGCGACCAAGTAATAGTAACGGTGTTTAGACATGTCAGATATCAGCTCTGGAAACAGCGAAAAGAAAGTAATTGTCGGTATGTCCGGCGGTGTAGATTCGTCAGTATCGGCGTATCTTCTTCAGCAACAAGGCTATCAGGTAGAAGGCCTTTTCATGAAAAACTGGGAAGAAGACGATAACGAAGAATACTGCACGGCAGCTGAAGATCTTGCTGATGCTCAAGCGGTATGTGACAAACTAGGTATCCACCTTCACACTATCAACTTTGCTGCAGAATACTGGGACAACGTATTCGAATACTTCCTTGAAGAGTACAAAGCAGGTCGTACACCTAACCCAGATATTCTTTGTAACAAAGAAATCAAATTTAAAGCATTCTTAGAGTTTGCGGATGAAGTGCTAGACGCAGACTACATTGCGATGGGTCACTACGTTCGTCGTACTTTCCCAACTCAAGAAGAGCTTGATGCTGGCGTAAAACCAGAAATGCTACGCGGTCTAGACAGCAACAAAGACCAAAGTTATTTCCTATACACGCTAAGCTCAGATCAAGTGGCACGCAGCCTATTCCCTGTCGGTGAATTAGAGAAGCCAGAAGTGCGACGTATTGCTGAAGAGCAAGACTTGATCACAGCTAAGAAGAAAGATTCAACAGGCATCTGCTTTATCGGTGAGCGCAAGTTCACTGAGTTCCTAGGCAAATACCTACCAGCACAACCGGGTAACATCGAAACACCTGAAGGCCAAGTGATTGGTCAACACCAAGGTTTGATGTACCACACGCTAGGTCAGCGTAAAGGCCTTCATATTGGCGGCACTAAAGGTGGTGGCGGTAACGAAGAACCATGGTTTGTTGGTGAAAAAGACCTTAAGCGTAATGTACTTATCGCAGTACAAGGTAAAGACCACCCTCTTCTGAAATCAGAAGGCTTGATCGCATCTCAACTTCATTGGGTAAATCGCACACCAATTACTGAAGTTATGACATGCACGGTAAAAACACGTTACCGTCAAACAGATATTCCTTGTACAATCATCCCAATTGATGATGAGAACATTAAGGTTATTTTTGATGAGCCACAAATCGCAGTGACCCCAGGTCAATCTGCAGTGTTCTACCAAGGCGAAGTATGTCTTGGTGGTGGTATCATCGAAAAGCGCATCTAATCAATCAAACGACAAACGATAGAAGACAACTAGGAGTTACTACGTGGCTAATACACTTTATGACCGTACTATTGCTTTCGCCGGAATTTGCCAAGCTGTGGCTTTGGTTCAACAAGTAGCGAAAGACGGCCATTGTGATAAAGATGCCTTTGAAGCTTCACTCAGTGCCATTTTAAATACCAACCCATCGAATACCGTGGGCGTATTTGGACGTGAAGCGAACCTAAAGCTTGGCCTTGAGTGCTTAGTAAAAGGTATCGATAGTACTCCAGCAGGTAGCGATATCACGCGTTACATCATCAGCTTGATGGCGCTTGAGCGTAAGCTGTCTTCTCGCAACGACTCTATGTCTCAGCTTGGTGACCGCATTCAAACTGCAGAGCGCCAAACTGAACACTTTGATCTGTTTGACGAGCAAATGATCAGCAACCTTGCAAGTATCTACCTTGATGTCGTCAGCCCTATCGGCCCTCGCATTCAGGTTTCTGGTACGCCAGCGGTACTTCAACAGACATCGAGCCAGCACAAAGTTCGCGCACTGCTTCTGTCAGGAATTCGAAGCGCTGTTCTTTGGCGCCAGGTTGGTGGTAAACGCCGCCATCTTATCTTCGGTCGCAAGAAGATGATCGAGCAGGCTCAAATCCTACTAGCTCGAATGTAGTTTATTAGCTCGCGCCTCGTCGCGAGCTTGTTTTTTGTATCAACACAACTCTCACGCAAACGATTGCGCAATGTGCGTGACAATTGAGATTGTTACTGGTATAAACCTCTCAAAATTTAGAAAACTCAATTCAGGAGAACACCATGGAACTGTCAGCATTGACTGCTGTTTCACCAGTAGACGGCCGTTACGGAAGTAAGACTATTGCATTACGCAGCATCTTTAGTGAGTTTGGACTACTAAAGTACCGCTCTATCGTTGAAATTCGTTGGTTACAAAAGCTTGCAACAACTGATGCAATCAAAGAAGTACCAGCGTTCAGTGCAGAAGCTAACCAGTTTCTTGATGAACTAGCCGCTAACTTCAGCGAAGAAGATGCTCTACGTATCAAAGAGATCGAGCGCACGACTAACCACGACGTTAAAGCGGTTGAGTACTTCTTGAAAGAGAAAGTTGCTGGCGTTCCTGAACTTCACGCTGTAAACGAATTTATTCACTTTGCATGTACTTCTGAAGACATCAACAACACCTCTCACGCGCTTATGCTTAAAGAAGCTCGTGACACAGTGATTCTTCCAGAAATCCGTAACGTAATTGATGCTATCAAAGCACTTGCGAACGAGTACCGTGATATTCCATTACTGTCTCGTACACACGGTCAGCCAGCTTCTCCTTCTACTATGGGTAAAGAGATGGCTAACGTTGCGTACCGTATGGAACGTCAATACAAGCAAATCGAAAACGTTGAGATCCTAGCGAAAATCAACGGTGCTGTAGGTAACTACAACGCACACCTTTCTGCATACCCAGAAGTTGAATGGCACCAGTTTAGCGAAGAGTTCATCACTGAATCTCTTGGCGTAACTTGGAACCCGTACACAACTCAAATCGAACCTCACGATTACATCGCTGAGCTATTCGATGCAATTGCTCGTTTCAACACTATCCTTCTAGACTTCGACCGTGACGTTTGGGGCTACATCGCTCTTGGTCACTTCAAGCAGAAGACTATTGCTGGCGAAATCGGTTCTTCGACAATGCCGCATAAAGTTAACCCAATTGACTTCGAAAACTCTGAAGGCAACCTTGGTCTAGCGAACGCAGTATTCAGCCACCTTGCACAAAAACTTCCAGTTTCTCGCTGGCAGCGTGACCTTACTGACTCTACGGTTCTTCGTAACCTAGGTGTGGGTGTTGGCTACGCAATCATTGCATACACTTCGACTCTGAAAGGTATTAGCAAGCTTGAAGTTAACCGCGCTGCACTACTTGCTGAACTAGACAAGAACTGGGAAGTATTGGCTGAACCAGTACAAACAGTAATGCGTCGTTACGGCATTGAAAAACCATACGAGAAGCTAAAAGAGCTAACTCGTGGTAAACGTGTAGATGGCGAAGGCATGCGTGCATTCATCGATGGTCTTGAGATTCCTGCAGACGAGAAAGTTCGTCTGAAAGAGATGACTCCAGCAAACTACATCGGTCAAGCAATCGAGCTAACTGACAAGCTGTAATATTCGAATTTCGAATCGCAGAATAGACTAAGGCTTCCCATGTGGAAGCCTTTTTATTGCGTGGAACTAAATCTATCGCCACAAGAATCGTCAACATAAGAACACCAAGCCTTCTCCAATTGATCGACTCGTCTCCTACTGATTCAATTTAATCACCTAGCGACAACTGCACCTCATATCTCATACTTCATGTCTCAACACTTGTTATCTTAAACGCCAAGATCAAAAAAGACCTCCCGAAGGAAGCCTTTCAAATGTATCTTGTCGATTAGCGACTGAAGAATACGTAGCGATTACATGTTACGTAGAGAAGCAATACGCTTGTCTAGCGGCGGGTGGCTCATTAGAAGCTCTGTTAGAGACTTCTTACCGTTGATACCAAATGCCATCATAGAACCTTCTAGTTGTGGCTCATGGCTCACCTTTAGGCGCTCTAGCGCTGCAATCATCTTCTCTTTACCTACTAGGTTCGCTGCACCTGCATCGGCATGGAATTCACGATGACGGCTGTACCACATCGTAATGAAGCTTGCTAAGAAACCAAATACCAATTCCAACACCATAGACACACCGAAGTACACCATCATGTTGCTGCCACCCTCTTCTTCGTTGTCATTCGACGCAACAATGTTGGCGATGAAACGAGATAGGAAGATAACGAACGTGTTCACTACACCTTGCATTAACGTCATGGTCACCATATCACCGTTCGCGATGTGGCTCACTTCATGCGCTAATACTGCTTCAGCTTCATCACGCGTCATGTTGTGCAGCAGGCCTGTTGATACTGCTACCAATGAATCGTCACGCTTAGCACCTGTCGCGAATGCGTTGATGTCTGGCGAGTCGTAGATCGCCACTGTTGGCATACCAATACCAACTTGTTGAGATTGACGGCTTACCGTCTCCATCAACCAATGTTCTGTTTCGTTACGTGGGCTTTCAATGACCATGCCGCCTACCGAGCGTAGCGCCATTTTCTTCGACATCATTAATGAAATGAATGAGCCGCCAAAACCAAATACCGCAGCCATCACCAATAAACCTGAGAGGCTACCGGGTTGCATACCTGTAACTGCGTATACAACATTAAGAACAACACTTAGTACCAATACAACCGCTAGGTTAGTTGCAAGGAACAACATTACTCGCTTCATTACTTATCTCCGCATGAAAGCTGTTTTTATAAAACTTATTGTTATAGACAAGGCAGACAGCAATAGATTCCAACCTTGAAGACTTATACTTACTTATACTTACTTATACATATAGTCTTAGATTAAGAAAACAAGGTTAAGCATTAAATTGCAACATTTGATTACGAGACCATATCCGAATTAAATCCACTCTATTAGACCTAAGTCGTATGGTGTCGATATAACAATCCGTTTACAGTGACTTCAGATGATTTATTGGCTAGTCCATGTACAAAAAGGAAAGGATCATGGTTGAAGGTACTAACACTCAAATGGCTATCGATTTACTGTGCTGTCACCTAGGGATTACTGAAGAAGAAGCGAAAAAGCAGGTTGGAATCCTAACACCGCAAACGGCACAGACAAAAATCACAGAAACTCAGCAAGCTTTAATGGGACTGACTAAAGAACATTAGTTCTAAGCTTGTTTATTAAAAGACCGGTTGTTTATCAACTCAAGGTCTAAAGGCTTAAAATAGCAAAAGGGCTGCAATCGCAGCCCTTTTCTTATTTAGTACATAACGTGGTAATTAAAGCGCAAGCAAAGGCTGCACATCAATGTACTTACCAATGTTTTTAGACTTCGCTTTTGGGACGTAAGGGATTTCACCTAACTTAGGTGCACCTAACTTATCTTCAAGCATCGCAATAATATCTGCGTAGTGCTCAGTACCTGGATTGATACGGTTTGCGACCCAACCTACTAGGTTTAGGCCATCAGCACGAATCGCTTCTGCCGTTAATAGAGCGTGGCTCAAACAACCAAGTTTAATACCCACAGTCAGTACCACTGGCAGTTGCTCTTTTTTAACCCAGCTAGAAAGATATTCATCGTCTGAAACCGGGACTCGCCAACCACCAGCACCTTCAACTAACACGATGTCAGAGTTTTTCTTATGCTCTTCTAGCTTCGCTGATAATACCGCCTCATCAATTACAACACCATCATGCTTAGCAGCGATGTGAGGCGATGATGGTAGCAACAACGCGTATGGATTGACGTCTTCGTAAGCAATATCTTGCGTCGCCGCTTCTTGAAGATGCAGTGCATCACTATTACGTAGTCCTTCAGGGGATTTTTCACTCCCTGCAGCAACTGGCTTGTAACCAATTGTTGATAAATCTTGTGCGGCCAAAGCTTGAAGAATCGCTTTTGAAACCACAGTTTTTCCCACTTCGGTATCCGTACCTGCAATGAATAATGCATCAATCATAATTGAATAACCCCTAAACAAACTTGATATGTTGCTGGTAAGAAACCTTGATGGTTCTTAAACTCTCGATATTCCCGATCAACAAGCTGCAACATGCGACGACTTGTTAAACCTTGTGAGCGACCACTTACGTGATTAGCGCCGATACCTTTAAGGTCGCGCATCAGTTCAAACGCAGTGTCGTACCAAACGGTGATGGTGGGCAAGTCTAGTTGATGAACGGTACAGCTAGATTGCGCTAACGCAATTTTTACCTTATTGATTGTAATAAAATGGTTAACGTGTTGATGTGCGTCAATTTTGGACCACGACTTTTTCAGTTCAAACAGCGACCCATCAAGCAAAGTTGAGAAAATAACACGCCCACCAGCCGCTGTAACACGCTTCATCTCTCTCAAAGGCGACGACAAATCGTCACACCATTGCAACGCAAGGCTAGAGAAAACGATGTCAAAGCACCCATCTTCAAACGGCAATTGTTCGGCATCGGCTTGTTGATATAAAGATACAGATGCACCACACCGCTTCTCTGCTGTTGCTAGCATTCCAACAGAAAGATCAGCGCAAACCACTTCGGCGCCTCGTTTTACAAGTTGCTCGGAGAAATAGCCAGTACCACAACCTAGATCCAGCACCTTAAAGCCTGACAGATCGCTGGGTAATTTATCCAGTAATCGGTGGCCAACATCGCGTTGAAATTCAGCGTGTTTGTCATAGGTTGTTGCCGCTTTACCAAAGGCTTCGGCAATCGCACTCTTATCTTGGCCTACGTAATTATGCACTACTGCTTCTTGTGACATTTACTGAGCCTCTTTCTTTAATTCAAAGCTTGGTTCTATGCTTGGTTGGCTTCCAGAGTCGTTGCTTCGCTCTATTGCTTGAAGCAACGAGTCAGTTAGCTGAAGAATCTGTTCCTGACTGTGGTTGGCCGTTAAGGTAATTCGTAAACGAGCAGTCCCTGTCGGAACGGTTGGTGACCTTATCGCTGTTACCCAAACTTGGTTACGCTTTAATTCTTCGGCAATAGATAATGCAGCTTGAGCTTCGCCAATAACGAACGGCTTGATTGGGGTCTGAGTATCAACAAAGCCTTTCACGCCACTCATCTGCTCAGCATAAAGAGCGCCAAGTTCTGTCAACTTCTCACGACGCCACTCTTGCGTCTGAATCATCTGACAAGCATGAGACAAAGCCACCGCTTGTGAAGGGGGCATCGCTGTCGAATACACATGATGACGAGCAAACTGAGTTAAGTAGTCACCCACCTCTGACGAACAAAGAATCGCAGCACCAGAAAGGCCAAATGCTTTACCAAAGGTCACCACCAAGATATCAGGTGAGATTTGTGCCGCACTGCAGCTCCCAGCCCCTTTATCACCTAATACGCCAATACCGTGGGCATCATCAACCGCCAACCAACTGTCGTATCGATTAGTCAGGTTAAATATCTGGCTCAGAGGCGCTTGATCGCCGTCCATGCTGAACACACCCTCAGTCACGACCAAGGATTGTGGAGTGCGACTCAAGAGCGACTCTAAATGTTGCGTGTCGTTGTGCTTAAAGCGTTTCATGGTTGCAGGTGAAAGTATCCCCGCTTCCATCAGGGAGGCGTGGTTAAGTTTGTCTTGCAACAGAGAGTCGTCTTTTTCGAGCAGAGAAAACAACAAGGCTTGATTAGCACTGAAACCAGAACTAAAGAGAATGGCACGTTCAAAGCCGAGCCATTCACACAACTGAGCCTCTAAATTTCGATGAGCAGGACTAAAACCTGTGACCAATGGCGATGCCGCACTGCCGGCACCATACTGAGAAAGTCCAGTTTGCCACGCATTCACCAACTCAGGATCGTTTGCCAAGCCTAAATAATCATTACTCGAAAAATTAATGAAGCTAGAACTTTTGCTAGTAAGCAAAGGACCATTACTGTTTTCTAACACCTTAAGTTGACGAGTTAACCCTTGCTCACGGCGATGAGCAAGAGCACTTTTGATACGAAGTTTAAACAGTGGCATCGTAGAACATGTCATCTTTCGTTGGACGAGCAGCAACGCGCTCCACCACTTGATCTAACAGTTCGTTTTCTTGAATTTCATCAGGCTTCTGAGCCACTTGTTGGCTGTTGATACCTAACTTCTTAAACAGCTGCATATCCGTGTCTTCATCTGGGTTTGGTGTAGTCAGTAACTTACAACCGTAGAAGATAGAGTTCGCGCCAGCCATGAAGCACATCGCCTGCATCTGTTCATTCATATTCTCGCGACCTGCAGATAGACGAACCGCTGACATTGGCATCATGATACGAGCAATCGCAATCAACCTAATGAAGTCAAAAGATTCAACATCATCGACGTTTTCCATCGGTGTGCCTTTCACTTTCACGAGCATGTTGATTGGCACACTCTCAGGGTGTACCGGAAGGTTCGCTAGCTCTACCAGCAGGCCTGCACGGTCATTGGTACTTTCGCCCATACCAATAATGCCACCAGAACAGATCTTCATACCGGCATCACGTACGTGAGATAGCGTATCTAAACGATCTTGGTAAGTACGAGTGGTGATGATGCTGCCGTAAAACTCGGGAGACGTATCAAGGTTATGGTTGTAGTAATCCAAGCCTGCATCCGCTAACTCGCCAGCTTGATCAGGGGTTAACATGCCTAGTGTCATACAGGTTTCTAGACCCATACCTTTCACACCTTTGATCATATCAGTCAAGTGAGGCATATCGCGTTCTTTCGGGTTTTTCCACGCCGCGCCCATACAGAAACGAGTCGAGCCCGCGTTCTTGGCTTTTTGCGCCGCATCCAAAACACGCTCTACTTCCATTAGGCGTTCTTTGTCGACATCCGTTCGGTAGTGAGCACTTTGAGGACAATACTTACAGTCTTCAGGACAAGCACCAGTCTTAATCGATAGAAGCGTACTCACCTGCACGTGGTTGTGCTCTTGGTACCGTCTATGAACCACTTGAGCTTCAAACATTAAATCCATAAACGGTTTTTCAAGCAGTGCTGTTACTTCAGCAACTGTCCAGTCATGACGAACTTCCACGTGTCGATCCTTTTTTATTATTTGATGTTTCATCTCTATCAATAGAGATTGCATTTATGCTTGGCTAGTCTACCGACAAGCTTTAGACTGTCAACACATTGATAATATCAAAAGTTTACATCTGGTTATTTTTTAATCACACCAAGAATGGAAGTTACTATGGATCTCGCCTTTGATCGCCAGCATATCTGGCATCCCTACACATCAACGTTAACACCTCTGACCTGCTACCCAGTCACCAACGCAGACGGTGTTTACCTAGAATTAGAAGGCGGAAAACGAATTATTGATGGTATGTCATCTTGGTGGTCAACCATCCACGGCTACAATCATCCAGAGCTAAACGCTGCAGCTCATAGTCAAATCGATAAGGTTTCACACGTTATGTTTGGTGGCATCACCCACCAGCCCGCTATCGATCTATGTAAGAAGCTTTTGAATCTCGCGCCAAGTAATCTTGAGCATGTATTCTTGGCCGATTCAGGTTCAGTGGCCGTGGAAGTTAGCCTTAAGATGGCACTGCAGTACTGGCATGCTAAAGGGCAACCTCGTTCAAAGTTCCTAACGCTAAGAGATGGTTACCACGGCGATACCTTCGCGGCAATGTCGGTGACCGATCCAGATAACTCGATGCACAGCCTCTACAAAGGCTTTTTGCCTGAGCACATTTTCGCTGATTCGCCAAAAACCGGCTTTTGGGATGAGTGGAATTCAAGTGACATCAATAGCTTTCGAGAGAAACTCACAGCCCATCATGAAGAGGTTGCCGCCGTAATCTTAGAGCCTATCGTTCAAGGCGCTGGCGGCATGCGCATCTACCACCTTGAGTTCCTAAAACAAGTTCGCTTGCTGTGTGATGAATTCAACGTATTACTTATCTTGGATGAGATTGCGACCGGATTTGGCCGAACAGGCAAACTGTTCGCCTGTGAGCATGCCGATGTTCAACCAGATATCTTATGCGTTGGAAAGGCGTTAACTGGCGGCTATATGACGCTGTCAGCGACGCTTGCGAGCAAAGAAGTCGCAGACACCGTATGTGGCGGTGAAGCGGGGTGTTTTATGCACGGGCCAACCTTTATGGGCAACCCTTTAGCTTGTGCTGTGGGTGCAGCAAGTTTATCCATCATCGAGCAAGGCCATTGGAAAAATCAGACTCAACAGATTGAACAACTCTTTTCTGAGTTGCTACCACCGTTGCGAGAGCATGATCTTGTCAAAGACGTTCGTTGGTTAGGCGCTATTGGCGTTGTTGAAACACATACACCTGTCGATATGGAAACCATTCAAGCGCACTTTGTAGAGCAAGGTGTTTGGATCCGTCCTTTTGGTAAGTTAATTTATATGATGCCTCCCTTCATTAGCCAACCGGAACATATCGAACAGCTTGTTTCATCGATCGATAAAGCACTCCGACAACCTGCTTGCTTCAAGCCAAGTTGATTTAACAAACGTCATTTAGAAATACCAAAAGCCTATAAGCCGCCCATAAATACCAACGGCGGCTTATCCTTCACGCGAAAAATCAGATAGCCATAAAAACGTCTCTAACCGTTGTTTCATCTCGATAACACCCAAAAATAAAATTAATCTTCACCACAAAAATAATTAGCAAAAGAGTATTAGCTGTTGGATAAATAGCCGTCATAAAATAACGAGACTTTTTTAATTCTCTAATCTTATGAAAACCTATCTCTC